>JAEUIL010000591.1 GCA_016794255.1 Planctomycetaceae bacterium
ATTGACGTCGTGCACAAAGTCGACCTTGCTCAGCACTTTTTGGCCGGTCACTTTGAACGGAATACTCGCGGTTTGCCCGGCGAGTGTGACGGTCAGTGTCCCCTCGCCATCTTGCTTGGGTTGCACGAGGCCGGTGGGCGCGAAACGGACGGCATCGACGCTCGCCGTGAGCTTGACCATCCGCGTGATGTCGGGCGTTTCACCCGAGTCGAGCTTGCCGGTGACAAGCAACTGGGCATAGTCGAACGGCCCGCGGAACTCGATGTTCTTCGGCTGCACGTCGATCGCCACGAGCTTCGTCCCTTTCGGCAACTGCTCGGTCTGCACCGTATCGACGCTGCGCACGGGCAAGCCGAGATCCGATGGCTTGGCAGCCGGCGCGAGCGCACCCTTGGGGACCACGGTGAGCTGTTTGACGATCTTGCCCGAGTCGGCGTCGACGAGCCGCACTTGACCGTCGCCTCCGGCCGCGGCGACGAGCTTGTTCAGCGGATGAATCGCCAGGGCATAGACCGGCGAATCTTTGATGGTCGTCTTCGAGACCAGTTGCGTCCCCTTGTCTTTGTACGCGGTGAGTGCGTCTTTCTCGGCTTGCGAACGGGTGCCGGGGACCTTGCCCATGATCGCTTTGATATCGGCCGGGGCATCGCTGTCGTAATTGAACGTGCAGACCATCACCTCGCCGGCCCCGTCGAGACTGCTTCCGGCGGCGATGCGTTTGCCGTCGGCACTCACGCGCACGCTGAACACGCGGCCCGAGAGTGGAAACAGGTCCATCAAATGTCCGGCGTCGTCGCCGATCACACGCTTCGCTTCGCGGTAGATGCGATACACCTTGGGCATGCCGTCCGAGCCGCCGACGATCACTTGATCGATCTTCGGATGACACACGATCGCCTGAATGCCTCCTTTGAGCGCACCTGGCGTGATCGAGGTGACATTGTCGACGAAGCGTTGCGTGGCGACCTCGGTGAGCTTGACCGACATGTCGCGACCGACCGAGACCAAATGCGAACCATCGACCGAGAACGCCGTGTCACGCACCCAATCGGTGTGGGCACCTTGGAACAAAACTTGTTCGCCCGTGTCGGCCTTGATTGCCCGGACCGAGTTATCGCTGCAACCGAACGCGATCAACTTGCTGTCGGGCGACCAACTCGCGCCATAGATCGTGTCGAATGTCGACGCGGTGCTGAGTGTGAGCTTGCGCGCGGCGACATCCCAGACTTGAATCTCACCCTGCCGACCGGGCAAACCACCGGCCACGGCTAGCTTCTTGCCGTCGGGCGAGAACCGTACCGACTCGATCCGCTCGGAGATACCGATCAACCGTGCGGCGACTTCGTACTTGTCCGTGTCGAAGAGCAACACTTCGTGAAAACCGGCGACGGCGAGCAGCTTGCCGTCGGGCGAGTAATCGAGCGATGCGATCGGCGACGGACGACTGTAAATCGGCGGATGCGCGGCGTCGTAGCGCTGCTTGGCACCGGCCGGCGTGTCGTCCTTGGCGCCCGCGGCGATCCAACGTTTGATGAGGTCGATCTCGACGACGTTCAGCGCCGGCTTACCCTCGGGCATCTGGGCCTTGCCGTCCTTGTCGGGCGTGATCAGTTCGATCAGGTACGACTCATTGGGCCTGCCCGGGACGATCGCCTTCGAGCCACTCTCGCCACCGGCGAGGAGCTTGGCAAAGTCGGTCATCGAATAATCGCCGCGAGCCTTGGCGGGTTGGTGACAGCCGTGGCAGTTCGCCTGAAAGATCGGACGAATCTGCTGGTAAAAGCTGACGGCATCGCCCGAGCCGGCGGGCTGCTTGTCCTCGGCCGACGCAGCGGTAACGAGCAGACACCCAAGAAGCCCCAACACGAGTGGCGTACGAATCATCACGGTCGTCTCCGCAAGACAAAGCTGACAAGTGAGCCCGGAGAGCATGAGCGATTCTGATTGGCGAACGCGACGCGGCCCAAGCGGGGCCGAACACGCGAGGCAATCGAACGACAGGCTCCGAACGCACTGGGGTCGTGGGACAAAGCCGATCTGCCGGGGCTCGCAAGCGGCGAGGGCGACAGTAGCCGAGCGGTAAGCTCAGCGGGCACAGGTCGGTAAAAGTGTGCAGGCAGGTGGCCGGGCGACGCGCAGTGATACCATTCGACCGAATCGTGTGCCATGCCCACGTCCGCGTGGGCATGTTTTTCGGTGAAAACGCATGTCCACGAAGACATGGGCATGGCACACATCACCAAACGATATCACCATCGAGCGACTCTCATCCCCCGCGACTGCAAATCATCGCCCATATCGGACGCTGCGGCAACAGGATTTGCAGACCGTGGGCCTCGCACGCCAACCATGATCTTAGCTTGCGCGGATTCTATAGAGTTGTCAAGGTTTTTTGCGGCCGGCGTCCGTTGTCGCGGGAGAAAACTTGTACGCGGCAGCGATTTACGCCACAGTGATGCGACCGGTTCAGTCCTGTGAAGTCGTGCCGTTGGGTCGATTTGTGTGCCATGTCCACGTCCGCGTGGGCATGTTTCCCCACGAGAACGCATGTCCACGAAGACGTGGACATGGCACACATCCCGATACAGCATCACTTCCCGCTCCTGTGTTTCCCTTCCTTCTCTTACACCGACGTGGTCTATGATGACTCGACGCTTCGCAATCTTGTGTCTGTTGGCAATCTTCGTAGGCTCGCTCAGCAGTACGTTAGCGACGGCCAAGGACAGCGACGCCACCACGGCGTTGAAAGCCGAGTTGGCGAAACGATTCGGCGATCGCGTCGAAGTGCGGCTCGATGTGCCGTATGCCGGGAACGAGAACCCCAAGCAGCAACTCGATCTGTACTTGCCCAAAGAGCGTGGCGGCAAACCGTTGCCGGTGATCGTGTTCATTCACGGCGGCGGCTGGAGCGGCGGGGATCGCAAAGGTTACGCGCTCGGCGCAGCCCAGATGGCTGCCTCGGGCGAATACGTCGGCGTCTCGGTCGGCTATCGACTGTCGGCCGAGGTCAAATGGCCCGCCCAGATTCATGACTGCAAAGCGGCGATTCGTTGGATCCGCGCTCATGCCAAGGAACTCAATCTCGACACCGACCACATCGGTTGCACGGGCGGCTCGGCCGGCGGACATCTGGTCACGCTGCTCGGCTTGACCTCGGCCAGCAAAGCGCTCGAGGGCGAAGTGGGTGAACACACCGGCGAGAGCAGTCGGGTCACCTGCGTCATCAACTTTTGCGGTCCGAGCGATCTGACCGTGCCGCTCATGCAAGGCGAGGCGGCTAAGAAAGACGACCCGGCCGTGGCCGGTTTGATCGGCGGCGGCATCGAGGCGAAGCGCGATGTGGCTCAAGCGGCATCGCCGCTGACGTATGTGACGGCGCAGGCCGTGCCGATCATGACCGTGCATGGAACGAAAGACTTGCGAGTGAACTACGAACAGGGTGTCAATCTCGACGCCGCGTTGAAAAAGGCGGGGGCGAAGTCGTATCTGGTGCCGGTCGTGAACGCCGGACATGGCATCCCGATCTCTTTGGTGTTGCAAAATCGCATGAAGCAGTTTTGGGATTTGTATCTCCGCGGCGTCACCGCCGAGATCAGCACCGCGCCGATCGAAGTGCCCGTACAGCCCGCGAAGAAATGAGAGTATCCATCACGCTCCGTCGTGATGGTGAAGTGTGGTTGAAGTTCATTAGTCGAGAGATCTGGCGCAGAGTCTGCCCCAGCGCGCATCACGACGGAGCGTGATGGATACTATGAAAATTTGTGCGTCACAGCCCGAGCGGGGGTCAAGTGGTGTTCTTGAGTTGGGGCATAAAGCAAGGCAATTGACGAACCGTGATTCGTAGTCGGTCTCAGTCCCCCGACTGATCGTCGACTTGCTCACGGCTCCACTAACAATCCACGACCCGGTCTCAGGCCGCGACGCACGGGATCACGCTCTTCGACTGACCGACGTTTTACTCCGGACACCTGATCCCGGTTCCGGACGTCGGAGCACGAACGCGAGTGAGTTGGAATACCCGACGGTGTGGCGATCGTGTCTCGCCGCACGTTGTTGTCGTCGCTGTCACTCGCGCTCAAGC
>JAEUIL010000605.1 GCA_016794255.1 Planctomycetaceae bacterium
CCAAAATCCACTGCGCGACGTTGTCGAGGAAGTACCGATCGTGGGTGACGGCGACAATCGTGCCCTTGTACTCGGCCAAGTGACGCTCGAGCCACTCGACGCTCTCGGCGTCCAAGTGGTTCGTCGGTTCGTCGAGCAGCAACAGGTCGGGCTTTTGGAGCAACATTTTGCACAGCGCCACGCGGCGTCGTTCACCGCCCGAGAGGGTCGCGACCGGAGCGTCGGCCGGCGGCAACTGCATCGCATCCATCGCAATTTCGACCTGGCGTTCGAGCTCCCAGGCGTTTTTCGAGTCGATCTCGTCTTGCACTCGGGCTTGCTCGGCGAGCAGCTTGTTCATTTCGGCGTCGGCGAGCGGCTCGCAGAGCTTGGCGTTGATCTCGTCGTAACGCGTCAGCAGCGCGCGGGTCGCAGCCACGGCATCTTGCACGTTGCCGAAGACGTCTTTCGTCGGATCGAGCTTCGGCTCCTGGGGGACGTATCCGGCAGTGTAGCCTCCGGCCAGTTTGGCAACGCCGTCGAAATCTTTGTCGTCGCCGCTCATGATCCGCAATAGGGTACTCTTGCCCGCGCCGTTCTTGCCGAGCACGCCGATTTTTGCCCCGGGATAGAACGCCAACCAAATGTCGCGCAACACCTCTTTGGTGCCGTGTTTCTTGTTGAGTCGCTCGATCGTAAAGATGTGCTGCAGCGCCATGAGACCAATTCTGACAGGGAAAAGGGGGACCCGAAATGAGCCCAGTATTCTACAAGATCGTGTGCGGATCGACCAGTTAAGCTACGCAAAGTCCGTGGCCGAACGGGTTGCAAGACTGCCATAGATTTTTGGACCGCTCTAAGGCTGTGAGGAACAAGGCTTAGCCCGATGGCGACCCACGAATGGCTAGTTTGCCCGACCACATCGTGCTACAACGATGGGCCGCGAGCGACGAACGAGGTGAATCGGCGAACTACGGACGCAATGGCGATGCGAATCGGTGTCTTTTGTAGCGGTGGCGATGCACCCGGCATGAACGCCTGCACTCGGGCGGTGGTGCGAGCCGCCACGACTCAGGGGCACGAGGTGGTCGGCATTCGCCGCGGCTACCAGGGCTTGCTCGAAGAAGATTTCTACATCAACGCCGCGAACGAGCGCTTGATGGATGCCCGCAGCGTCTCGGGCATCATCGGCTGGGGTGGCACGGTGCTACGAACGAGTCGTTCGCCCGAGTTCCAGACCGACGCGGGCCAGCAGAAAGCGACCGCCATTCTCCGCCAGCACCGCATCGACGGGCTGGTTGCGATCGGCGGCGACGGCACCTATCGCGGTGCGATGGCCCTAGCACGATTTTGGGACGGCCAGATCATCGGTTGCCCCGGGACCATCGACAACGATCTGGTCGGCACCGACTTCACGATCGGCTTTCACACGGCCGTCAACACCGCGGTGGAAGCAGTCGACAAACTCCGTGACACGGCTGAATCGCATGAGCGGATGTTCATTGTCGAAGTCATGGGGCGACACAGCGGGTACATCGCGCTCTTTACAGCGCTCGCCGCCGGTGCCGAGATCGCATGCCTGCCCGAGACCGCCACCACGGCCGAACAAATCATCGCTCAACTGCATGAGCTACGCCGCCGCGGGAAACGCTCGATCATCATCGTCGTGGCCGAGGGAGACGAGTTGGGCGGAGCGGTGAAATTGAGCGAACGTTTGGACCAGCTGGGGTGTCCGTATAGTTCGCGGGTCGTCATCTTGGGCCATATTCAGCGGGGTGGATCGCCGTCGCCGAACGATCGCATTCTCGCTGGCCGCATGGGTGACTTTGCCGTCGAGTCGATTTTGGCTGGCAAGACAGGACAGGCGGTCAGCGTGGTCTCGGGCCAAATGACACTCGTCCCTTTCAGCGAGGCCGCAAGCGGTCATCACACCGTGCCGGCCGATTATGTCCGGCTGCTCGACGTTTTGGCACAATGATGACTGGCCAAGCATGATCGACGAACAACTTCCGTAGTCGAACACGCCAGAGTTCGGGCGTCCTGTGACAAGGCCGCTACCCGAACTCTGGCGAGTTCGGCTACTCTACGACCAGTTACTCTCACTTTCATCTTTAACGACCCTCCCCGCCATGCCGCCCATTCGTGTTGCTGTTCTCGGTGCGACCGGTTACTCCGCGTTGGAGCTCATTAAGCTGTTGCTCCGCCCGCCACAGGCCGAGATCACCGCGGTCACCAGTCGCCAAGAGGGGCAACTGCCGCTGAGCAGCGTGCATCAATCGCTCGCGGGCAAGACGAACCTCAAGCTCGAAGACCTCACGCCGGCCCAAGTTGCCGAACGGGCCGACTGTGTCTTCGCTTGCTTGCCGCACGGGGTCACCACGTCGGTCGTGCCACAGTATCGCGCCGCGGGTTGCAAGGTGATCGACCTCAGCGCCGATTACCGGCTCAAAGATCCGGCGGTGTACGAGAAGTGGTACGGTGAGAAGCACGGCGATCCCGGCCGACTCGGCGAAGCGGTGTATGGCTTGCCCGAGTTGTTTCGCCCGCAGATCCCGTCGGCCGCGTTGATCGCCAATCCGGGTTGTTACCCGACCACGTCAATCTTGGCGCTCGCGCCGCTGTTGAAGGCCGGCTTGATCGAGTCGAGCGGGATTATCATCGACGCCAAGAGCGGTGTCTCCGGCGCGGGCCGGGCTCCGAAACAGAATTTTCTGTACTGCGAGTGTAACGAAAGCATCTCGGCCTATGGTGTGGGCAAGCATCGTCACACGCCCGAGATTGAGCAGGTGCTCGGCACTTCGGCGGGCCTCGACGTGAGCGTGATCTTCACGCCGCATCTGACACCGATGGACCGCGGCATCTTGGCGACGGCGTACTCGGTTGCCAAGCGACAGCTCACCGACGCACAGGTGCTCGCCGTGCTGCGCGAGTTCTACGCGGCCGAGTCGTTTGTGACCGTGGTCGATCATTTGCCAGCGACCAAAGACGTGGCTCATACGAACATGACGCACATCACGGCCCGCGTGGTCAAGGATCGGATCATCACGGTGAGTTGCCTCGACAATTTGATCAAAGGTGCCAGCGGTGCCGCGGTGCAAAACTTCAATCTCATCTACGGCTTCGACGAAACCACGGCTTTACTGTAGTTCGTCCACCAGCACGTACTCACCTACTCACTTACTCACCTGCCCCCCCCACCCCATGCTTCCACAAGGTTTCTCCGCCTCGGGCATCTATTGCGGCATCAAGACCGATGCGTCGAAGCTCGACTTGAGTTTGTTCGTCTCCGACCGACCGGCGACCGCCGCGGGAGTGTATACCACGAACCTCATCCACGCCGCGCCGGTGGCACTCGATCGATCGCGCACGCCGAGCCAGGCGATCCGCGCAGTCGTGGTTAACTCGGGTAACGCCAACGCCTGCACGGGCGACCGCGGCTACCAAGACTGCGTGCGCATGGCTGAGTTGGCGGGCACGGCGGTCGGTGCCAAAGGGGAAGAGGTGCTCGTCATGTCGACCGGTGTCATCGGTCGATTCTTGCCGATGGACACGATCGCGACCGGCATCACGACGTGTCGCAGCAAGCTGGCCACCGACAACGACGCGCTCGTCCGAGCCGCCAGCGGCATTCTGACCACCGACACACGGCACAAAATCGCCACGCGCGAGCTCACCCTCGGCGGACGCACGATTCGCATCACCGGCGTGTGCAAAGGGGCCGCGATGATCGGCCCGAAAATGGCGACTATGCTCGGTTTGATCATGACCGATGCCGCACTCGCCCCGGCCGATGCCCAAAAGCTGCTCACGGCTGCGACCGAGGACAGCTTCAACTGCATCAGCGTTGATGGTCACATGAGCACCAACGACACCGTGCTGTTGGTCGCCAACGGTGCCGCTGGCGGAGCGACGCTCACGAGCCACGATTTGGCCACGTTCGGCAAAGTGCTCGCCGAGGTTTGCACCGAGCTGGCGATCATGATTCCGACCGATGGCGAAGGGGCCACGCATCTCGTGACGATCGATGTCGAAGGTTGTGCCAATCGCGACACCGCGCGGTTGATCGCCAAGACGATCGCCGAAAGCGCCTTGGTCAAAACGGCAATCGCGGGCGCCGATCCGAACTGGGGGCGCATTGTCTCGGCCGCGGGTTACTCGGGCGTCCCCTTCGATCCGGCCAAGGTCTGCTTGTGGGTCAACGGCATGCAACTGTACTTGAACGGCGCCCCCGTCGCGTTCGACGCCAAAGATGCGAGTCGCTCGATCCGTGAAAATCGCGACACGGCCGTGCGAATCACCTTTGGCGAGGGGACCGCGGCGCTGCGGTTTTGGACCACGGATCTGACGGCCGAGTACGTACGCCTCAACGCTGATTACACCACATGACGACTGGCATCCGGCGACTTCGCCGCGGCGCGGTCGTCTTCGGCTTAACCATCGCGACGGCGATCGTCGGCTACCGGTTGCTCTTTCACCGGACGTGGCTCGACGCGATCTATATGACCGTCATCACGCTCGCCACGATCGGCTATGGCGAGCACAGCGATCTGCCCCCCAGCGAGCAGTTGTTCACGATCTTCGTGATCATCATCGGCTTAGCGGCGTCGGCCTATACCATCGGAGGATTATTGAACATGGCGCTCGAAGGCGAAGTCGAAAAGGCCTTGGGTCTGCACCGGGCCAACAAGGCCATCGAACGCATGCATGGCCACGTGATCATCTGCGGCTACGGCCGCGTGGGTCAGATCCTGGCCGTTGAACTCGACAAGCAACGCACGCCGTTCGTGGTCATCGATCGCGACCCGGCCAAGACCGCCGTGGCGGCCAACGATAACCACATCACGATCACCGGCGACGCGACCGAAGAAGAAGTGCTGGCCAGCGTGGGTGTCACCCGGGCCAAGACGTTAGTCACGGCCTTTTCCAATGACGCAGCGAACGTCTTTATCACGCTCACGGCGCGCGATTTGAATCCGCACTTGCAGATCATTGCTCGAGCCGAGCAACCGTCGACGCAAAAGAAATTGATTCAGGCGGGGGCAAATCGCGTGGTGCTCCCCGCTTCGATCGGAGCCCAGCGAATTGCGGCACTCATCACGCGCCCCTCGACGCTCGAGTTGATGGAGCTCGTCGCCGGCCAGTCGGTCATGGATGTGATTGTTGATGAAATTGTGATCCCCACGCATTCGCCGATGATTAGCAAGACGGTGATGGACACCGAGGCTCGGCGGCGGCACGGGTTGCTTGTCGTGGCGGTCAAACGAGCCGAAGGGAGCATGATATTCAATCCAGACACGAATTTCACATTCCGTGAAGGGGACGTCGTGATCGTGATGGGCAAGCCCGACGACATCGCCCGCTGCCGTAAGGAATACGGCGTCTAACGCTCGCCTCGCGATGTACAAACCACTTACTCACCTACTCACTTACTCACCCCTACCTTCCCCACCGCAAGATTTCTCTCCCGCGACTAGACACGCCCCGTGCGTCGAATCAGAATGCGACGCATGAGCCCCGACAAACGGCGATCATTGCAGGCCCGTTGGTTTGCGATCGAGCAAGAATTGAACGACTTGCTCGACGGTCGCGTTGCTATTGGCTCCGATCCCGCGAGTCGTGAGGCTGAACTGCGGGAAGAGCAAGACGAGATTGAGTTCGAGTTGTCATCCGATCAACTCGACTGCGGGCTGAGCGAGTAGCGTCCGCTCGCGATGTGCTTGAGCACGCAACTTCGCGACGTGCTCAGCGGGCTGCGGCTTGCGTGACGGCTTTGACCGGCACGGGCGTGAGCGACTTCGCGAGCTTGCCGGCGGGAAGCTCATAGACATCCAGCTTGCCACTCTTGCCCCCCACGACAAGCTGCGTGCCATCGCGATTTAGAGCAATCGCAAACACCGGTGCGGCGACTCCAGTAACTAAGCCGGTGCGACGTTGATCGGCCAACGTGAAGACGCGGATATCACCGAACCGACCCGCGGCGGCGAGCAACTTGCGATCGCCACTCACGGCCAAGTCGAGCACCTCGCCCGGCGGCGCTTCAAATGCACGGACATATTGATCGCGGCGGCTCACCGGTCGTGCGCCGTTGCCCGAGCCCGTCACCTCGACGTTCTGCAGCGCGACGTTGAGCGTGTAGCCGGTCATACCCCGGGCCAAACCGGCTGAGACCGCCAGATTGCCGTCGGCCACCACGGCGTTGATCCGTTCGAGAGCGGTGTCAACGGTGCGCAGCAACTCGCCGCTTTCGACCGACGCGACTTTTGTGGTCTTATCGCGCCCGGCCGTGATGAGCTTCGTTCCATCGACCGTCCACGCCACATCGACACACCAATCGCTGTGCAATTCGAGACGACGCACGTTGCCCCTCGCCTCGACCGGCACGAGATACACGGCCCCCTCGGCACTGCCGAGCGCCACGTGCTTGCCATCGGGCGAGAAGCCGCCACGGAATAGGGTGTCGCTGCTCAGACGCCGTTTCAAGACAGGCTGTTTCTTGGCGACGTCGAATATGGTCAGCTCACCGAATTGGGCCGGAGTTCCACCGGCTGCGGCAAGCAACTTGCCGTCAGGGCTGAACTCGACGAACGTCACCAAATCGCTCTCGGTCGCCAAGCGAATCGGCGGCGTTTCATCCACGAGCGAGACGATGACCACTTCGCTACGACAAGCACAGGCCACACGCAAGCCGTCCGGATGATACGCCACCGACGTGATCGAGGGGGCGTAATCATAGGTGGCGGGAATTTTGACCGTCGCACCTGCGTCAACCGGCATCGAGTCGATCTTGGCACCGGCTTCGATCCAGCGACGCAAGATGGCCACCTTGGCCGCGCCGATCGGCGGTTGCTTGGGGGGCATGGCCGGCTTGTCGCCCGAGACTTGCTCGATCAACGAACTCTCGTCGGGCTTGCCCGGCACGATGATCGGGCCACTCTCGCCACCTTTGCGTAGGTGCGTCTCGGCGTCGAGTCGGAGCGCCCCTTGTGGTTTGTCGCCCGAGTGACAACTCCAGCAATGTTGCCGTAAGATCGGCCAAACGTCCTTGGCGAAACTCACCTCGTCGGCTTGAGCCGAGAGTGTGAGATTGACAATCAACAGTGCGAAGAGCAGCGAGCGCATGGGTGAGTGTTTTCGTTTCAGGTAATGAGGCCGAGGTGAGTTACTTTTTCTCAACCGCATCGCAGGCCAATTGCCACAGCTCGGCGATCTTGAGTTTGTGCTGGTACGCCAAATCGTCGCCCACCTGGCGAATCACAATCAGGTCCAAACTCGGCACGATCAGCATGCTGTTGTCGTACCGACCGAGTGCCGCGTAGGCATCGGTGGGCGTGCCGGGCCATTTCTTGCCGGTCGTGTTGTTCCACCACAGGTAGCCGTACTCGGGATTCAATTTCTGCGAGGGGCCGGTGGCCTCTTTGACCCACGAGCTGCTCAAGACCTGCTTGTCTTGCCAACGACCTTCACGCAGGAACAACAGACCAAACCGGGCCAACGAACGGGCGTTGATATGCAAACCCGAGTATGAGAGCGTGCGCTGTTCGCGTTGTTCCCAATGCCAATCTTGCGGCTGAATGCCGATCGGCCGGAAGACGAATTCGTCCAGCGTCTTATCGGGTTCGACGCCCGTGGCTTGCTTCATAACGGGGCTCAGGAGCGCCAAGCCGGTGTTGTTGTAGTCCCATTTCGTGCCCGGCTTGAAGTCTTGCGGCGCTTCGTACATCGAATAACTAAAGACGTTGGGCATCGTCGGCAACTTGGCATTGTTGTGCACGCCCGTGGTCATGCTGATCAACTGACGAACGGTGATCTCTTTTTTGTCGGCGGGTTTCACGTCGGGCACGAACCGACCGACGTTGTCGTCAAGCGACAGCTTGCCCTGCGCGATGGCGACACCGGCCGCGGTGCTGGCGAACGATTTCGAGGTGGAATAGACGAGATACTTGCTGGCCGGCGTGGCCTCGTTGAAGTACCACTCGCCAACGATCTGACCATGACGAATGACCATGCCGGTCTTGCTGCCATGAGTGCCGAGCCACTGTCGCACTTTGTCGACACCCTCGGCCGACATCCCTTGGCTGGCCGGGGTTGCCGTCTGCCACTGCGGCACGGGCCACGCAGGTTCGGCGGCTGTCGATCGAGTGACGCTCGTCGTGAGCGCAAGCACGGCCAAAACGAGAGCAAACGAACGGCGAGCGAGCATGGGGCGACACTCCACGAGGCGGGTGAGAGAATGCGAGGCTGGCCCCCGATCATCCGACAACGACCCGTGGAATGCAACCGAAAAGTGGTTATGCAAGCCGTGGAGTGTGCGGTCTGCTGACGGATTCCGTCCCCGGGACGAATCGACTTACAACAAGCCGTCATTCCGTCGGCTTCACGGTCGTCGTCGCCTGAATAAGCTTCTTGGCACGCTTGGCTTGCTTCTTACCTTTGACCTTGGACTTGGCAGGTTGAGGGGGAGCATCCTGCGGCTTGTCACCACCCTCGGGCTTGTTGATCTGCGGCAGATGTTGAGCCAACTGACTCTTCAGCGCCGCGTGCTCGGGTCGACCGGCGAGATTGGTCCATTCCTGCGGGTCACCTTGCTCGTCGTACAGTTCTTCTTCGCCATTGGCGTAGCGAATGTAACGCCGGCGGTCGGTGCGAATCGCGTGGTTGTTGCGACCCCAGGTGGTCAGCGCCACATGCGGCCAAGCGGCCGCCGGATCGAGCAACAACGGCCGTAGGCTGGGGCCTTCGACGTGCTTGGGAATCGGCAAGCCACACAGATCGGCCAGGGTCGGATAGATGCTCATGAAATCGACCGGCTGCCGACAGACGCCACCGGCTTGGGTCACGCCCGGCGCGACAAAGATGAGCGGCGCGCGAGTCGCTTCTTCCCACAACGAGAACTTCCGCCAATGCAGCTTCTCGCCCAGATGCCAGCCGTGGTCACCCCAGAGTACGATCACCGTGTTGTTCTTATGCGGCGAAGCGTCGAGAGCCGCGATCATGCGACCGACCATCGCGTCGGCAAACGTGATCGCCGCCAGATAACCTTGCACCGCCTCTTTGTAACGACCGCTGTCGATGATCGCCTTGTGGTCACCCTCAGGCCGGGCCATTTTCACGCCCGATGGCGGCACATCGTCGAGATCGGTGTCGAGCACCTTGGGCAGCACGATCTTGTCGAGCGGATACATGTCGTAATACTTCTGCGGCACGTTCCACGCCATGTGCGGTTTGTGCAGACCGCACGCGAGAAAGAACGGCTTGTCGTGCGGTTGATTGAGTTGCTCGATGCACCAGTCGACTGTGGCGTAGTCCCCCATCTCGGCATCGCCGATGTTGGTGGGTGCGAAGCGAATGCCGCCGACGCCGTCGTTGTGACCCGGCGCGGGCGCGGCTTCCTTGCCTTTCTTGTGAGCGTAACGCTGCCAATCGCTGTCGCGATCAAAGCCACCGTGATAGATCTTGCCCGCGCCGGCGGTATCGTAGCCGTGCTTGGCGAAATGCATCGGGATGCTGTCGACCTGATTGATGATCGGTCGCCAATCGGTGCTGTTTACGTACACGCCCGAGGTCGCGGGACGAACACCGGTCATCAGCGCCGCACGGGAGGGGTTGCACGACGGTGCGGCGCAGTGCGCGTTGTAAAACGTCACACCGCGGGCGGCGAGGGCGTCGATCTGCGGCGTGATGGTCTGCGGATGGCCGCCGAGATGATGCACCCAATCGTTCAAGTCATCGACGGCGATGAACAGGACGTTGGGCTTCTCCGCGGAATGCGCTCGTCGGTCTATCACACCGAGCCAGCCCACCAGGGAGATACCCAAGAGGGCGAATAGCGAAGGAAACCGTGACATGTCGGGGGTGACTCCGGGCGATGACTACAGATGGGGGACGAAGCGCTGCAGCTTAAGACGCGCTGCTTGGCAGAATTATTTGCCCCGGATTTAGCTGCGGCAGGTTGCCCCGACGTGATCGAGCACCAGCCGAGCGACGTCAATTCCGTGCGCCGTGGCGAGCGCTTTCCAACCCGGGACCGCGTTCACCTCGATGGCGTACAACTCACCATCGCGGGCCGGCAGTAAATCGACGCCGGCGACTTCCGCCCCCACGGCGCGAGCGGCTCGCAGGGCGAGTTCCGTAAATCGGGCATCGACGGCAATCGCCTCGGCGGTCGCACCACGACTCACATTGGTCCGCCAATCCAGCGGGTTCGAGCGTTTCATGCCGAACACGCGGTCGCCAATCACGAGCAGCCGCAGGTCGTACCCCTCGTGCTCGATGAACGGTTGCAGGTACAGCACCGCCCCGAGTTGTTCGAGCATCTTGAACGCCCGCAGCGCCAGGTTCTCGTCATTCAGTCGGGTAATGCCGCGACCTTCGGCACCGAACAGCGGCTTGAGCACCACATCGCCCCCCAGCTCATGAAACGCGGCCAGGGCGGCGTCACTGGTTTGACACGTGATCGTGCGCGGCACCAGGAACCCGGCTTGTTCGAGCAGCGCTGTGGTGAGGAACTTGTCGACGGCAGCCTCGACCGCCTTGGGTGAGTTCACGACCTTGACGCCCAGCGACTGCAAGCGTGCCAGCGCATCCATGCGAAACACGACTTGCTCGAGCGAGCCCGGCGGCATCGTGCGTACCAGCACCGCGTCGACCGTGGTCAAGTCGACGTCTCCCGCGGTGATGTCTGTCGCGCCGCGCGCTACGCTCACCGACAACTCCTCGAACGCCACTTGCACAATGCTGTCGCGATCACCCGCGGCGCGCACGAGATCGCGGAGATACCAACTCTCGGGCGAGGCAAGCACCGCAAATCGCATAACAATCTCACGGAGTGATTTGAGGTGCTGATTTAACTGACGAACGAACGCTCGATGAGCGACGGCTCGACACCGCCGAAGCGATGCGTGCGGCCTGAGTCGAGATTGTGCAGCGTGATCACCGCCGGCGAAAAGAGATGCGGATCGATGTCGTAAAAGTTGTAGTTGTAGCGTTTGAAGATCTCGCCGAACGGTTGACCGTGATCGCTCGACGCTCGGCTCGGAACACGCGGCCCAATCTCGGCCAATGAGTCGTCATCGCCGCGCACCCACAGCGTGACCTCGGCTCCGTACAAGATCGCGTCGTTGGTGCGACCAATTCCGGCGAGATCGTCCTTGGCGACGGGTGGAATGGGGGCGAGACCATAGCCGCTGACGATGCGATTCGTGTCGAAACCAAGCTCAAACAGCTTGTGGAGCGCCGTCTCGACACTGCGCGCCACGATCTGCAAGTTACCGGCGAGGGAGGCCGTGGGAGCGACGAGCAACGTCACGCGCTCGGCCTGCGTGGCGGCGAGAATCTGTTCGATCACCTCGACCGGCGGCAGCTTGCGGGTCTCGAGTACGCCCACGACATGCGGCGAGGTTTCGCGATAGCCGAGCTTGGTGAACAGTTCTTCCTTTTGGGCCACCGCCCGCATAGGGCCCGACCCCAGGGCGAAGAACTTTCCGTGAGCGAGTTGCCAGCCCGCGTATTGCGAACCAAGACAGGCGAGCGTCGGATGATCGGTGGTCACCGCGAGCCAAGGGCCCGACCACACCTCGCGATTGCCCGGCGTCACGGCAACGGTGCCGAGATCGGCGAGACAGATGCGGGCGAGGATTTCCCCGGCATGCAAACCGCCACTCGTCTGCGATCCTAGATCGATGACCGTCGCACGGTCGTGCGGTTGAGTTGTCTGAACACGCAACTCGTCGGCTTGTTGCAAACAAGTCTCAATTAACCGAACAGCGCGGGCATTAAGGTTCACTGCGAAAAACTCGTGGGCTGGAGATTGTGTTTTTGAATCGTCAAATCTTTGGCAAGCTGTTATTGGTTGTAGTGTCGAGCTGTTTGCTCCGCAATCCGGCTCGCCTTGTCGATGGGGCCTGACTAGAATGTGGCTCCATCTTTCGCATCGCCTGCAAGTAGAGAATCAGCAGTGGCAAGTCTTACCGTAGAGAACTATTTGAAGGCGATCTATCTGATCGGACTCGACGATCCGCAACACAATGCGGCGACGGGAGCCGTGGCTCACGCGCTCGGTGTGTCGGCGGGCACGGTCACGAGCATGCTCAAGACACTCGCCTCGACCGGACTCGTGACCTACACGCCGTATGAAGGTGCTCAGCTCACACAGGCTGGCCATGCTTTGGCACTGCGCGTCGTGCGTCGCCATCGGCTCATCGAGTTGTTCTTGGTCAAGACGTTGAACCTAACCTGGGACGAAGTTCACGCCGAGGCCGAGCACCTCGAACATGCGGTGAGCGATTTTCTCGTCAATCGCATCGATCAGTTCTTGGGCTTCCCGCAGGCCGATCCCCACGGCGATCCGATTCCGTCGGCCGATCTGTCGTTGCCGCCGATCTTGCAGCGTCCGTTGGTCGAGTGCCAACAGGGCGAGAAGTTTCGGCTTTCACGCGTGCTCGATCAGTCGCCCGAGTTTCTGCGTTTCTTGACCGAGTCGGGTCTCACGCTCGGCACCACCGGCGTGATCGCGGCCAATCGGCGTGAGGCGGGCGTGGTGCAAATTCAAGTCGATGGCACGGTCGCCTCGATCGGTCGCGAAGCGGCCGAGAAGCTGCTGGTCGTGGCGGATTAAGTCGCGCCGAACACTTGCAAATCTATTTCCGACCGCGCACCGCTTGCCAATACTTGAGTCCGGGAAAGAAAAAGCACCCGGCCGAAACGACGCCAAAGAGCGTGATGCCAAACGGGATTTGCTGGCGTTGCATGTACGCCATGACGAACGCCGTCAGAAACAAGGCCGCGGCTTGAATGTAAAATCGGCCGGTCAAGATACCCGCTTTGATGGCGAACATCGCGCCGTTGACGACGCCCAACACCGGCGACAAGGTCAACACCGGAAAGCCGAGAATCATCTCGACGACGTACAACGACGCGATCGAGATCATGCTGCCGGCCCAAACGTGAGCAATCTGCCGCTCGACGAACGTGACGGGGCCCGCGCGATGACGCAAAGCCCAGAAGATCGCGGCCCACGCCCCGAGGCCGGCGGTCCAGAGCGCCAAGTAGGGCCAAGGCGAAGAGACACCCGACCATTGCATCGCGTTCGTAGCCACGCAGACTCCGAGCAGCGCCAGGCTGTGCCACATCCACAGCAGCCCCCAATTTTCGAGCACCGTGGCATGATGCGTTTCGCGAAACCAACGGGCGATCACCTGCGTGAACACGCCCGAGCGGGCCGCGATCGGCTCGTCGTGCAGAAACGCCTCGAGGTCCTCGGCCAACTCACCCGCCGTCGGGTACCGCAACTCGGCCGGCTTTTGCAGGCACTTAAGGGCGATCATCTCGAGCTCTAAATCGGCGCGTGGATTCACGAGCCGCGGGGGCAATGGTTCCTGTTCGAGCACCAGCAGCACCGTGTCGACCGCAGTCGCGGCTTGAAACGGGGGTCGGCCGGTGAGCATGTGGTACAGAATCACACCCAGGCTGTAGACATCGGTGGCGGGACCGAGTTTTCCCCGCGCGCCGGCGGCTTGCTCGGGAGCCATGTACGCCGGCGTTCCCAAGACCGCGCCGGACATGGTGAGTTGCACGTCGTCTTCGAGCCGTTTGGCAAGCCCGAAGTCGCTGACATGCGGTCGTCCGTCGCGATCGATGAGAATGTTCGACGGCTTCAGATCGCGATGCAGCACGCCGCGATCATGCGCATACTGAACCGCGCGACAGACGGGAGCCAGCAGCCGAGCCGCCTCGTGCGCTCCGAGCGGACCGTCGGTCAACCGCCGCGCGAGTGTGCTGCCGGAGACATACTTCATGGTGAAATAGGCTTGGCCCGCTTGCTCGCCGACATCGTACACCGGCACGATATGCGGATGATCGAGTCGCGCCGCGGCTTGGGCTTCGGCCGCAAACCGGGCCAGATCGGCCTGCGACGCCCACGCCCCGCCGCGGAGCATTTTCAGAGCGACGGTCCGATCCAGCATGCGTTGCCGGGCCTTGTAGACCACGCCCATGCCGCCTCGGCCGAGCTCGGCGAGCAGTTCGTAGTCGCCGAACTGCTGGGGAAAGACCGGCGGCGAGAAGTCGCCCGAGGGGTTCGACGACTCGGCATCGCTGGAGTGCGGCAAGGTAGGCAGATCGTCGTCGAACCGGCTCCCCGCACAGTTGGCAACGAGCATGGCCCCCCATAGTTGCCGCAGTTCTTCGGCCAACTCGGGATGCGCACGGCAGACCGACTCGATCTCGGTCGGCTCACCCGCCGCCATCTGGTTCAGCAGTTGATCGAGCAGCGCGGCTAGTTGCTCATCGCGTTCGTCGGGACTCACAGGCTCGACTCATCGGACTTCGGTCGGTTCGGTATCCAGGCGAGGTTACGATACAGCAGGTATGTTGTCGAGCGCCTTTGGCTCGCCGCACAGGCCTGGTTTGAACAAGTTGAACCACCTTCAAACCGGAATTACAATTTGTAGATCATTGCAACCACCAGCGGAGGAGCCGATGGCCACTGACGTGCCGATGCTGACCGACAAGCAGATCGCCGCCGAAGCACTCGGCCGGATGCCCGAGACTGCGACCTTGGCGGAAATCAGTGAAAGGATGGCCATCCTGGCGGGCCTCGACCGCGGGCAGCGAGATATCGATGCGGGGCGGGTGGTTAGCCAAGAAGAAGCCAAGCAGAGGTCGCGGGCGTGGACTGGGTCGTAATCTGGTCCGAATCAGCACTCTTGGCTGCCGAAGCAGCAGTCCGGCACATTGCCGAGCAGTCTCCGGTCGCCGCGGAGCAGGTGCGTGCTGCCTTGTTCGCAGCGACGGATGTCCTCGCCCAGTTCCCTGAGATCGGTGCAATGTACGAGGGGGACGAATGTGGTCGGACGCGGGAGATCAACTGCTATCGGTATCGCATTTTCTATCGCGTGAGACCCGTTGAGCGTCGGGTTGACATCATCTTGTTATGGCACTCAGCCCGGCAAGAGCCGCAACTACCTTCCTAGCGGCGAGACGCTCGTCACGTTCGGCTTCGCTCACGGACTCGACTCGTCAGCGTCGGGATTGAGAAGTTTCCGCAATCGTCGCACTGCGCGCAGATAACGCATGCCGGCGGTGGGCTCGCTGATGTCGAGGGCGCGGGCGACCTCTTGATTTGAGAGATGCTCAAAATGCCGCATCAGAATCACTTCGCGATCGTGCTCGTCGAGCTGTTCGACGGCGGCGCGGAAGCGTGATTGCAGTTCGCGCTGCGTAGCGGCGGTAGCGGGAGTGAGCTCGCGGTTGTCACTCAGTCGGGCTGCTAAATCGAGCGCCGACTCATCAGCGTACGAGGCGGTGTTCAACGATTGCTCGCGATTCACACTGCGACGGGCAGCGCTGCGATGGCGACGATGGGCGTCGATCAACCGATCCTTGGCCATGTGCCGCAGCCACAAATGAAACGGCAGATCGGGCGAGCCGAGATAGTCGGTCAACCGGCGATTGGCGTCGATCAGCACGTCCTGCACGATGTCGCTGGCGTCGACCCGGCGTTCGATTTGCTGATCCATGCGCAGTTCGATCATCTTACGGAGCGCGTCGCGATGCCGTTCGAGCAGACGATCAATGGCCGCTCGATCACCGGCCTTGGCCTGCTGAAGCAGCTCTTGGGTTTCGTGCGAGTCGGGCCACATGAACGGAGACCGATGGGAGTAGAGATCGCGTTACCTGAGTGTAACAGGGTAATCAGGCGACGGCGAGGCACGTGGCTTTATCGAGGCCTGCGCGGACGGTACACTCAGGCGACGCTTTCCGCGCCGCTGGATTTCATGCCGTGAGGGGACGATGAGCATTGCTGAATCGATGGAGCAACGGGCTGCCGAGTTCGTGCGTCGCTACGAAGCGGTGCGCGAAGAGATCGGCCGGGTCATCGTCGGCCACGACGAGATTGTTCACGGCGTGCTCACCTGCTTGTTCGTCGGCGGGCATTGTTTGCTCGAAGGGGTGCCGGGGCTCGGCAAGACACTGTTGATTCGCACGTTGGCCCAGACGCTCGATCTAAAGTTTTCGCGCATTCAGTTCACGCCCGATTTGATGCCGGCCGACGTGCTCGGCACGAACATGGTGGTCGAAACGCCCGAGGGTCGCCGGGTGTTCGAGTTCCAGCAGGGACCGATCTTCACGCAGATTTGCTTGGCTGACGAAATCAATCGTGCCACGCCGAAGACTCAATCAGCCCTGCTCGAAACGATGCAAGAGGGCTGCATCACGGTCGGTGGCAAGACGTATGTCTTGGAGAAGCCGTTCTTCGTGATGGCGACACAGAACCCGATCGAACAGGAGGGAACGTATCCGTTGCCCGAGGCGCAGTTGGATCGGTTCTTCTTCAAGCTCGTCGTGGGCTATTCGAGTCGCCAAGAGCTGTCGACCATCGTCGATCGCACGACCAAAGGACAATTCGTCGAGTCGCGCAAGGTGATGGACGGGGCCGAGATTCGTCGCTGGCAGCAACTGATTCGCGAGGTGATCATCGCTCCGCACGTGCAGGATTATCTGGTGCGGCTCGTGTTGGCGACACATCCCGAGGGGGAATGTGCCGTGCCGATCACGAATCAATACATTCGCTGGGGGAGCAGTCCGCGTGGTGCGCAGACCATTGCACTGGCGGCCAAGGTGCGAGCGCTCCTCGGCGGCCGCTACAACGTCAGCTTCGAGGACATTCGCCGCGTGTATCAACCGGCCTTGCGACATCGCGTGCTACTGAATTTTGAAGCCCAGGCCGAGGGAATCGCGACGGACGATGTGCTGCGGCAGATTTTGGAGACGGTCCCCGACAAAGAGGACAAGAAGTAAGCGTCGGTGCGTCGCCGTCATTCCCCTGCCGATCGTCGCCTCATCAGGTAAACAACTGCGTAGGGTGGGCGATCCAGGGTGAGAGGAAAGCCTTGGAAGTGTTGAGCTTGCTAGCGTCCGTCTCTCGGACGAGCCGCGTCGATCAAGAAATGTTGATGTTTTGCTTGATCGGCGGAGGGGCATCGTTTAGGCTCTGGTCGTAGACCTGCCTGCCCCCAAGAATTTGGCAACGTTTTGATCCTGTAAATGTCGCCAAGTTTGGCCGGCGTCGCTGAACCATGCGGCGGCCAAATTCGTAATGCGTCAGATGCGGCCCCTTCGTGTGAGTCGCCGCGTTGAGCGTAAATCCTGCCTAACTTGATGAGCAATCCGCGAGCGCATGAGCGGCTCGTGTTCGTTTCCTACTTGTTCTGTTCCGTTGGTTCCCTCTAGAAGGAAGAATCCCCCATGAAGAAGTTCGCCAGTGTCGTGGTCGCGTTGGCCGTTTTGGCCGGCTCGGTGTTCGCCGAAGACCTCAAGAGCGGTCTGCAAAAGGACTCGAAGGTTGGTCCGTTCTATGTCACGAAGGTGGCTGGTCCGGAAGACGGCGTGACCGTTGGTCAAAACCTCTGCTACCGTTGCAAGTACGGCGCGAAGCCGCAAGTGATGGTGTTCGCTCGCACGGCCGATGACCGTTTGGCCACGTTGGTCAAGAAGCTCGACGAGACCGTCGGCAAGAACGAAGAGAAGCAACTCAAGGCGTTCGTGAACATCATGGCTGACTCGAAGGACGCTGCCGACGCGTCGGCCAAGGCGTTCGCTGCCAAGGCCGGTTCGAAGAACGTGCCGATCGTGGTGCCGAACGAATTCGCCAATGGTCCGGACAACTACGGCCTCAACCCGAAGGCTGACCTGACGGTGTTGATCGTCAGCGGCGGCACGGTTGTCGGCAACCACGCTTACGAGAAGGACGCTTACTGCGAAAGCTGCATCGAGAGCATCGTCAAGGATGTGGTCGCTGCGGTGAAGTAGTGAATCGGGCATGATCTGCGGATCGTGCCCAGCGATACTTCGATTGAACGAACCCGGGCCGCGAGTGCGTCAGCTGACGTCTCGCGGCCCGCGGTGCTTTTTACATCCAATTGTCACTTCGCTCTGTCGCTCGCTTGCGGTTTCGCGCTCAAGCCACGACGAGCGCGATCACCGGTCGCGGCTTTATGCGGACAACTGACCGCACGTCGGACAATCAGGTCGTCGCGCAATCGCAATCGTCTGGAAACTCATCTCGCGCAAATCGTAGCTCAACAACTGATTCTCCAGCGGCTTGCCGAAGCCCGCGAGTAGTTTGATCACTTCCATCGCGGCGATCGACGCCACGGTCGAAGCCACCGCCCCGAAGACCGGAAACTCACGCTTCCAGAGCGGCGGACTCTCGGGATACAAGCAGTCGAGACACGGCGTGCGACCGGGCCGAACGGTGATCAACCGCCCCTCGAGATCGTACATCGCACAATCGACGAGCGGCTTGCGTTGTCGAACGGCCGCGCGGTTCATCGCCAGACGCTCGACGAACAACGGGGCAGCGGACACGACGAGGTCGACTTGTGAGACATATCGTCCGACATTGCTCACGTCGAGGTTCTCGTTCACCGTCTCCACCACGACCTGCGGGTTAAGCTCGCGCAAACGTCTCGCGGCCGACTCGATCCGCGGCGAGCCGACATCCGCGGTGGACATCAACAATTGACGGTTGAGATCGTTCAGACGCAGGTCGCCGGCATGAGCGAGCACCAGTCGTCCCACGCCGGCCGTCGCCAAGTGCATCGCCACGGTGCCACCGACGCCGCCGATGCGCGAGATCAACACCGACGCTGCTTTCAGCCGCCGCTGGCCGGTCTCGCCAAAATCGCGGACCCACATTTGCCACTCGTAGCGGCTTTGTTCAGCGGGCGTGAGCGCGGGATAGGTCATGATCAGGTGCCAGTTGTGCGAAGCAGAGAACCGCGGAAAACTTACCCGCCGGCGATAGGTGGCATGAGCGTCACCACATCGCCGGATCGCAGCAAGGTTTGCGATGACTGACGGACGGAAATCGCGGTGCCGTTGACTGCGATCATTAAGCTCGGCTGCACGACGCCCGCCGCAGCATACAAATGCTTCGCGACTTCTGCCCCGTGCGTGCCGGCCAGTTGCGTGAGCAATTGGGCGAGCGTCGCACCCTCGGGCAAGTGGCAGCTCTCGTCGGCCACGCCCCGCGCGGTTCGCAATTGGGCCAAGTACTGTACGCGCAGTTCGATCATCGTCAGCAGCCAACGTTCGCCAAGGTTAAGAATCGATCACCCTATGCTGGCGGCAGCCGGTGCGTCGGTCAAGTCACTCAATGGTCGCTCGACGATTCGGCCAGCGTCGAGCACGAACAGTTTGTCGGCCAGCATCCGAGCCTCGGCCCGTGTGTGGGTGATGTGCAGCGTGGTGAGTCCCGTCATGCGTTGAATCGATCGCAACAACTCGCACAAGCGATCACGCGTCTTTTCGTCCAGTGCCGTGAGCGGTTCATCGAGCAACAACACCCGCGGGCGAAACGACAGGGCGCGACCCAGTGCGACGCGCTGTGCCTCGCCACCGCTGAGTCCCTGAATGCGTCGCTCGAGCAACGGTTCAATGCCCAGCACATGAGCCAACTCGGCGACGCGCTCGCGGATCACGCCGGGTGCTTGCCGCCGGATGCGGAGGGCGAATTCGAGATGCCCGCGGACGGTCATCGTGGGAAACAGGGCCAAGTCTTGCGGCAAATACCCGACGGCCCGGTCGGCCGGTTTACGGCGGGTCACGTCGACGCCATCGAGCAGCACCCGACCACTCGCGATCGAGCGCAGTCCGCAGATCGCTTCGAGAATGGTGGTCTTGCCTTGGCCTGTGCCGCCCATCAGGACCGCATACGCGCCGCTCGGCACTGTGAACGAAACGTCGGACAACGAAAAGCTGCCGGCCCGAATGTGGAGTGATTCGAGTGCGATCATCAGTTCACCCTGGCCCCCAAGCTACGCACGAACCCCAGCACGGCCATCGCCGCGACGACCATGATCAACGACACCGCGACGGCCGCTTCGAGCTTGCCAGTGCTCAACTCGAGAAACACGGTCGTCGAAAGCACCTCGGTCCGCATCCGCGTAGCCCCGGCAAAGACCAAGATCGGTCCAAACTCGCCGAGCGATCGCGCCCAGGCGATCGTTAGCGCGGCGATGATCCCCCGCCAGGCTTGCGGCAGAACCACGCGACAAAATGCTTGCGAGCGTCGACAGCCGAGCGTGAGCGCGACCTGTTCGGCACGCGGATCGATCTGGTCGAACGTGACCCGCATGGTTTGCACGGCAAAGGCACAGGCCACGGCAAACTGCGCGAGCACCACGGCCGGTTGAGCATAGGTGATGCGTAGTCCGAGATACTGCTGCACCCATTTTTCGAGCGTCGTGTCGCCGAGTGGCACATGAAACAAGATCAGCAGACTCAAGCCGATCACCAGCGGCGGCAACACGATCGGCACGTCAATAATGGTGTCGATCAACCAACGTCCGCGAAATTTGAACCGCGCGAGTAAATAGCCCAGCGGCGTGCCGATGAGCACCGAGAGCAACGCCGAGATGGTGCACGTCACCAGCGTGAGCCGCACCGCCGCTTGGATCTCGGGCTTTTCCCAAGCTTCGATGAAATGGGCGGGTGAGGTGTACGCGATATCGGCCACGATCAACAGCACGATCAGCAGCAGATAACTGCCACCCAGCGTGCCGAGCAGTGCGAAGAAGGGGGCATCCGAACCTGCGATATGCCGGCGCTCGACGACCGGTGGCAGATCACGCTGCGGCGCGTCGCTCATGGCTGCGGTTCCGCGCCGAGCCAGCGAAAGCCTTCGTTCGTGAACCGCGACTGGGACTCTTCGGTGCGAATGGCTTCGAGCAATCGTGCGACCAATTGCGGTTGCTTGGACTCCTTGGCCACGGCGAACGGTTGCGTCGCCACCGAGCACGGCAGACCGGTGATCCGCACCGCATCGAGATCGGCCGCTGCACCAGCCGCGTTGCTCAAGTAAGCCACGGCCGCGTCGAGCGAACCGGTCCGCATTTGGTTCACGAGCATGTCGCCCGAGGGAGTTTGCACCACCACGTTCTTCATAATCTCGGCTTGCACGCCTCCTTCGCTGAAGGTGCGTTGCGTCAACCAGCCAAGCGCACACTGCTTCTCATGCCCCACGCCGACACGCAGATTCGGCTTGGCGAGATCTTTCAGCGACGCGATCTTATGGGGGTTCCCCTTCTTGACCATGATGACGAGCTCGTTTTGTGACACATCCGTGGCATCGCCAAACAGCGACTGGACTTGTTTCATGAACTCGATGTCACAGGCAAAGTACGCGTCGGGAACTTGGCCGGCTTTCATTTGCGCAACGAGGATTCCGCAGCCGTTATAGACGCGCGTGACCTTCACGCCTTCACGCTGCTCGAACGCCGTGATCGTCGCTTCGATCGCGGGCCGCAGCATCGAGCCCGAGTAAATCGTCACCTCGGGTTGCTCGCTCCAGGTGTCACCTTCGACCGTTTGAAACCCGAGCCGGCGGTAATGCGTGAGCCCTTTGTCCTCGGCCGACAAATACCGGGCAAAGTGCAAGGCCCGCGTCGGCTGCTCACTGGACTTCAACACCGCTACCCCCACATGAGCCACGACCGCTTGCAGTTCGTCGAGCTTCACCGCTTCGAGTGACTCGTAATCGGTAAGCACCGCATCAAACACAATCCCCGCGTCAACGGCGCCGACTTTGACGTTGTTAGCCACTTCGTTGACCGTCGTGGTGTAAACCGTCGTGCGTCCATGCAACGCGTCCCAACGCCCGATCTTTTGCAACGCTTCCTTGGTCATCTTGCCGATCGCGGCGGACTCGGGATTCGCCTGCGCCAAGCGCACCTCGGGCCGCAACAGATCATCCAACTTGCGGATCTGTTGCGGATTGCCCTTGGGCACCACGACGACCGCGTGCATCGACGCGAGCGGGAAGTGCTCGGCGATCAGCTTCCGCTCCCGGGCCATGGTTAAATAGCTGTCATCGGCCGGTAAGAACAAGTCGCCCGACTTAGCGACATCGAGCGAGGCCAAGAGCGTTTGCGACGCGCCGAACTGCACCTGGACCGGCGTCTTGAACTCGGCTTCATACGCTTGCCGAATCGATTCGAGCACCGTCTTGTTGCTCGCGGCACAATAGACGATCAGCGGCTCCTGATTGACCGCCGAGTTACCGCCCGAACCGCATGAGCCGCCCAGGCCGGCGATTGCCAGCACGATGAGCAAACGCCAGTCAAAACGTCGGCCGGGGTGACTATTGAGGAACGATGACATGGGCGGGAAAGGTTTAAAGAAGGAATCAAGCATTTCGGCCAGAATTGCATGGTATGTGGCGATTCGCCCACGTGCAATGATCTGTGCCGCGTGACGAGGCGAGATTGGGCGAACCGCGGCGCTTGCGGTATGATAGTCGATCCCTTCGGCTCATCTCGTTTACCACTCGCGTATCTCGCATGGCTAACATCGCTGCTCTGCTGCAAACTGCGCTCGAATTCCATCAGGCCGGCTACTTGCCTCGCGCCGAACAACTCTATCGGCAAATCCTCGTCGAGCATCCCGACGACATGGACACCAATCATCTGCTCGGTGTGTTGCTCACCCAAGCCGGGCTGTTCGAGCCGGCGTTGCCGTTTCTCCGGCGCGCGGCGGCACTCGGCGGCAATATCGCGATGTTCCACAGTTCATTGGCCGACGGCCTGCGCGGCGCGGGCAAGATCGACGAAGCGATCGCGACGTACCGTCATGCGGCGCAACTCGAACCGCAGTCGGGCGAGCATGTCGGCAAACTCGGCATTCTGCTTCAAGCCGAGAAGCGTTACGACGAAGCGCTCGCTTGTTACGAACAGGCGTTGCAACTCAATCCGCACGACGGGGTCGCTTGCAACAACGCGGGCGCGATTCTGCTTGAGAAACGCGACTTTGCGGGGGCACGCACCTGGCTCGAACGGGCGCTCGCCATCAATCGCAATTTCCCGCAGGCGCTGAGCAACCTGGGCATTGCCCTGCGTGAGCTGCGGGAGTGGAAACCGGCCGAGGCTTCGTTCAAGGCAGCCCTGGAATTGAAGCCCGATCTGCACGAAGCCCACAAGCACCTTGGCGTGCTCTGCGGCCAGATGGGCGATGTAAACGGTGCCGTGCGATCTTTGCAACAAGCCGTGCAGCTCGCGCCGCGTGATCACGAAGCTCACGACTTGTTGGCCGTGGCGCTGAACACGCTCGATCGGTTGCCCGAGGCGGCTCAGCATCTGGAACTCGCCATTCGCCTCAAACCTGACTTTGCCGACGCGTTCGCCAATCTTGGCCTGTCTTACGGCGCGCTCGGGATGACCGAGCCGGCCGCGGCGGCGTTTGCCCGGGCCCTGCAACTCGGCGCGCCCGATGGCGTCAAGTTGCGAGCGGCTCTCTTGGTCCCCGTCGTGCCGTCGTCGGTCGAGGCGATCCCCGCGGCTCGCCAACGTTTGCACGACAGCATCACGGCCTTGCTCAAAGAACCGCTCACGGTTAACGATCCGGTCGAAGAGATCTGCCGCATCTCGTTCTACCCGGCCTACCATGGCTTGAACGATCGCGACCTCAATCGCGAGTTAGCCCGATTGTTCGTGCATGCCACGCCGTCACTGGGCTTCGTCGCGCCCCATTGTCGGCTTGGTACGACGCCGAAACCTCGACCCGATGGCAAACGGCGCGTCGCGTTCATCTCGCGCTATTTCTACAACCACTCGGTGGGCATTCACAACTTTGGTGTCATCCGCGATCTGCCCCGTGATCGTTATCACGTGACCGTGGTGCGCTTTGATGCCGGGGACGACGCGCTCTCGCAGGCCATCAACGCCGCAGCCGACGAGACCGTCGTGCTCACGGGGCCGCTGCCGCAATGGCGCGAGACGCTCGCCGCTCGTGAATTTGACATCGTCTGTTACACCGACTTGGGTATGGACCCGTCGACGTATTTCCTCAGCTTCGCACGTTTGGCCCCGGTGCAGTGTGTGCTGCCCGGACATCCGGTCACGACCGGCATTCCTTCGATTGACTATTACGTCACCAGCGACGATCTCGAACCGGCCGACGCGCAAGCCCACTACAGCGAACAACTCGTCCGGCTCAAGCATCTCCCCTCGGGCTTTATTCCGTTAGAGCGCTCGAAGCTCACGACGCATCGTGCCGATTACGAGTTGCCCGAGGACGCCAACTTGTATGTCTGCCCGCAAATGCCGTTCAAGATTCATCCCGAGTTCGATGCGCTCGCGGGAGACATTCTCAGGCGCGACCCGCGGGGGCGATTGATCATGTTCCACGACAAGGATCGCAAATGGAGCGGATTGCTCGCCGATCGTTTGCGACGTGGGCTGAGCGACGTGGCGGACCGGATCATGTTTCTCGGCCGACTATCGGCCGACGGGTTCTACCATTTCTTAACGCTCGCCGATGTCGTGCTCGACTCGGTGCACTTCAGCGGCGGCACGACCAGTTGCCAGGCGTTGAGTCTTGGCATTCCGGTGGTCACGTTGCCGGGCGAGTTCATGCGCGGGCGAGTGACTTACGCCCTTTACAAGAAGCTAGGCGTGATGGATTGCGTGGCTCGCAATCGGGCCGAGTACGTCGAGCTCGCGGTGAAGCTCGCTCAAGATCGAGCGTGGCGCGACGCGATCAGCGGTCAGATTCTGGCCGCCATTCCGCAGGCCTTGCCCAGCGGCGGATTCGCGCAGGAACTGGCCGACCAATTCGATCGCTGGTTGCAGATCAAAGCGTAGCCGTCGACTACCGCAGCTCCACCACTTGATTGTCGAGCTTCGGCAGATTGATTCCCAACGGTCGCACCTGAGCGTCGAGCGCGAACTGAAACCGTTGCAACGGGCGATGCTTGCTCTTGCGCGCGTAGATGAACGTGGCATCGACATACTTCCGCGGCAGGGTGCCGGCTTCCACGAGGGCAACGATCTGAGCGATGTACTGGAACTCGACCGGGCGCCGAGCTTTGAGGCCTTTTTCAAGCTGGCCTTTAAGGTCCAACTCGGACGACACGCCGCCGTCGGACAACGCCGGGGGAGCCGCGCCTGCCGGCAGACTGAGCAATACGGAAAACAGGCCGAGAAACAGCACGATCGCGAAAGCGGCGCGGAGCATCGGTTGAACTCCTAGGGAAAACAGTGTCGTCACCGGCCGTGAGGCATGTCCCGCCGGTGATTGGGCCCCGGCTTGTAGCCAAACCCCCGGTCACTCACAAGGCGAGTTTGTGACGTTGGCTCGCTAGCAGGTTTGGGTTTATGATGCGGTCAGGCCGCGGCGGGGGCTCGTCGTGGCTGCCCAATTCACGAAAGTTATACAATTCACTATCCGTTCGCGATGTGGTCTGAACGCCAGCGGCGTTCGACATTTGGAAACGGAGTTGCAATGGGTCGCGATCGCGTTTTCTGGCCGTCGTTGCTCGCGCTGGCGTTGCTGGCGGGGGTACCGGTCTGCGCCGCGCCGCCTGTTCCGGCTCGCCCTGCCGATCTGGGGCAGCTTTTCGAGCAACTTGATAGCGACGAGTTCGACCGCCGCGCCGACGCGCTCCAGCACCTGCAACTCCTGTGTGACGATCCCCAACAGTTGCCGCGCGTGGCGGAATGGGTGCAGCGGTTGCTCGTCAGTCCCGGCCTGTCGCCCGAGGTGCGGACGCAACTCGCCCCGCTGCTCAAAAAGCTCAACGGAACTTCCAAAGTCACGCCACCCCAAGAAGCCGACTGGATCGCGGCGATCGAAGCGCTCGACGCGGATGAGTTCGAGCGGCGAACGAATGCGGCCGCCAAGATCGAGTTGTGGCTGAAGCACGATCTGGCCGTGGGGCCGATCCTGACGCGGCTCAAGCAACGGCAAGCGGCCGAGGTCGACGCTCCGTCACGCGAGTCGCACGAACGCTTGACCAAGCTCGCCAATCTGGCGCGGGGCATGTGGCTGACTGCCGAAGCCGATCGCTGGCCGCTCAAACCGCTCGAAGGCGCGGACTTGAACCGCTGGCTGGACACGCTGACCCGTGAGCCTACGGCAGCGCCGCTCCCGCTGGAGTTGGCACGACAGGAATTGCTCGATCGGCTGGCGAATCCGCCCGATTTGGAACGCGTCGTCACCGCGCTCAAAGATCGCCTCGGGCAACCGAATCTCTCGGTCGATGCCCAAATGCGACTCGACGAGTTGCTGCAGTGGACCAAGCCGGCCATGGTCGCCGAGATCTGGAACGGCCCACGTCACCGCACGATCCAGCATCTGTTGATCGGCGTTCCAGCCCAGGTCTCTGGCGCGCCGAACCCTACGCACTTTGACCAGATCGACGACCGCAAGGCCCATTGTGTGTCGGGCAACTCGCTCACGCTGGGCGATTGGCCGGTGGGCGTGTTCTTTCCGAGTCCTCGCACTCCGGCGTGGAGCACGCAGTTCTTTCTGTTCAATCTGCCGACGCCCCGCGCTCGGCTGGCATACGAACGTTACGTCGAGCGGCCCGAACATGAACGGTTTCGTGATCTGACCCGGCGTAGCACGGCCCGGTGGCTTGCCGATCGCACGGCATTAACCCCGGGCGAGATCGTGATGCTCGGCCAACTCGATCGGGCCGCGATCCTCGAGTTTGTCCCGCGATATCTGCGGACGGTCGACGACGCTTCGCTGGAAGTTGTCGCGGCTCTCCCCGAGGCGTTGCAGAGTCGGCATGGCTTGCTCTGCGTGACCCTGGCGACGTACGGTGACGCGGCCGTGGGCCGAGCGTTGAGCGATCCCAAACTGCAAGAACGGGTCGACTGTCCCGGCAAAATCTGGCCTCGCTTGGCGATGATCGCCATCGGTGGTCAGACCGAGTGGCCCGGGTTGGACGCGGCGCTGGCCGAGATCGTGGCCGACGACCGAGTCCCGGACGAATTGATCTCGCAACTCGACATCCGTGCCACTGCCGCCGCTCTGCTGTTGACCCGAGGTGGGCTCGCGCCGTCGGCGTTTGGCCTCGAGCCTGATAAGCTGCGCGAGCAAGACCTGCGGGATGTCTTGCAACAGGTCGCGATGTCCGACGAGCTACGGTTTAAAGGCACGGTCATGCAATCCGGGCAAGCCACGTTCACCACTCCGATCTACAAGTTCACCGACGACGCCGATCGCCGCCGGGTTCAAACTTGGTGGCAGTCGCGCGAGGCGGCGAAGTCGGCCCAGCCCTGAGCGGCAACCGGGCGGGCTCGCATAACTTCCGACAATTGATCATTCTCGACAAGCAATTTCGTTGGCAGCGCCGTCGAGGCGGACTACAAAGAAGGCATCGGGCAATTTGCATGTAACAAAACCGAGCCGACCGACAACTCTAAGTTGGGTGGGACTCACCCGAGTTCCCGGCGGCCGAGAAGGAGTGGCCCATCGTGGCCACAGTGTGTGATGTGACTTGGTTTGCGTCATTGCACGTTGCTATTCGCGGAGTGTTCGGTGCGTGCGGCTTGCTGCGGCGAGCAACTCGCGCGGAACACTGGCAGCCACTGTTGTCGCGATCAAACGTGGTCTCACGCTTGATCGGGGCGAGTGTCGTGATACTTGGGCTCCTGGTCACTCTTGGCCGGGACGCCCAAGGGCAACATCTGCATCATGGGCATAGTCATTGGGGACACGGGCATTCCGGTCATCATCACCATCATGCAAACGGCTCTTTTCATTTTTCGTATCGACCGTTTCTCAACTACTCAAGCGGCTACATTCCGTACAACTACGGCGTGCAGTCGATCTACGCGTACTCGCCGTACACAAGCTTCTCGGCGGGCGTGATCTCTCCGCAATACTACGGCGGCTTCCCGACTTATGGCGCGCCGGCGTTCGGTAGTTACTCGACGGGCTTCGGCGGTGCGTATCCTTGGGGCTGGCCGATGTACTCGGGCGGCTATTATCCCGCACCCGTGTTTGTCCCCGCCGATGCGATCTTTGGCCCGGGTGCCGTGCGGCGTCAGATGGGCATCGATCCGCCGATCGCTCCCACGCCTGGGCTCAACGCTCCGGTGCTGCCACAGTTTCCTGCGTTGGCTGGCGCACAACCGGCACCTGGTGTCGTGCCGCCGCTCGCGCCTCCGGCCAATCCGCCAGTACGTCCGGTGGTTAACGACCAGATGCGGGCCAGGGCTCAGGAGCACCTGAATGCCGGCGATCAACATTTCCGTGGCGGACGGTACCACATCGCGCTACAGCGCTACAAGGATGCTACGACCACGATCCCCGACTTGGCCGAGGGTTTCATGCGACAAGGTTGGGCTCTCTTGGCCCTCAATCAGCACGATGTCGCAGCTCGGGCTATGCGGAAAGGTCTACAACTAAAGCCCGACTGGCACACGGGTGCGTTTCGGCTGCAAGACATTTATCCCGATGGCGTCGCCAAGGGGGCTCATCGTGATGCGCTCGAACGCGCCGCCCGGGATCGAGACACCGATCCGCAAATGTCGTTTCTTGCCGGGTTGTTTGCCTGGGCTGATCGCGACATGGATCGAGCTCGCGGCTGGCTGACGAAAGCCAAGCAACATGAGATCGGCGATGCGACGTATATCACCACGTTTTTGAACATTCTGCCGCAAGCCTTGCCGGCACCGGCGAACGCCAATCCCCCGGCGATCGCGCCGCCCGCGAATGCCGCTCCCGCGAACGCGCCTGCCAAGCCTTGAACCCTAGTTCAACCGCTTGCCGAGTCACGTGTACTTACGCCATCAGCTTCGGCACCAGATTGCCGTGGACATTCGTGAGGCGGAAGTCGAGGCCTTGGAAGCGGAAGTTGAGCCGCTTGTGATCGAGGCCCAGCAAGTGCAACAGTGTCGCGTGCAGATCGTGGACATGCACGCGATCCTCGACGGCGTTGTAGCCGATCTCGTCGGTAGCGCCGAGCACTTGCCCCTTCTTGATCCCGCCGCCCGCGAACCACATCGAGAAACCATCGACGTGATGATCGCGACCGACATAGTCACGCGGCTCGCCCATCGGCGTGCGCCCGAACTCGCCACCCCAGATCACGAGCGTATCTTCGAGCAGACCGCGATCGCGGAGGTCTTTCACCAAAGCGGCCGCCGGTTGGTCGGTCTCTTTGCAGCGGGCATCGAGCGGCTCGCCCAGGTCGGTGCCTTTGTTACCGTGATGGTCCCAATCGGTGTGATAAAGTTGCACGAATCGCACGCCGCGTTCGACCAGGCGTCGGGCCAAGAGACAGTTGTTCGCGAACGACACTTTGCCCGGCTCAGCACCGTACGCGTCGATGGTCTGTTTCGTCTCGCCGGAGAGATCCATCAACTCCGGCGCACTCGACTGCATGCGATACGCCATCTCATAAGCGGCGATCCGCGTGGCGATCTCGGGGTCTTGAGTCGCGTCAAGACGCTGGCTGTTCAGATCGCGCACCGCACCGAAGAACTCACCTTGTTGCTGTTTGTTCACGCCGGCCGGGTTGCTGATGTTCAAGATCGGCTCGGGACCCGAGAGAAACGGCACCCCTTGATACAAGGTCGGCAGGAAGCCGCTGCCCCAGAGCCCGGTGCCGCCGCGCGGACCACGAGGGCCTGATTGCAAGACAACGAACCCGGGCAGGTCTTGCGATTCGCTGCCGATGCCATACGTCAACCACGCGCCGAACGCGGGCATGCCGAAGCGCGAGAAGCCGGTGTTCATGAACAGCTTGGCGGGCCCGTGATTGAACACGTCGGTCACCACGCTTCGGCAGATCGTAATGTCATCGACGATCGTCGACAGGTGCGGCAACAGCTCGCTAATCTCGGCACCCGATTGGCCCTGCTTCTTGAACTTGCGCGTGGTGCCGAGCAGCTTGGCGTCACCCTTGATGAAGGCGAAGCGTTTGTTCTTAGTGTACGACGGCGGAATCACTTGGCCGTGCAGTTCTTGCAGCTTCGGCTTGTAGTCGAACAGTTCCAACTGGCTCGGCCCGCCAGCCATGAACAAGCAGATCACACGCTTCGCCTTGGCCGGAAAGTGCGTCGGCTTCGGTGCCAGCGGTGAGGCGAACGACGGCTTTGCGGCACCACTCGACTCGGCCGCGCCGAGGCCATCTTGCTGCATGAGCGACGCCAGGGCAATCGAACCGAGCGACAGACCGGTGTTCTGAAAAAAGTGCCGTCGGGTTTGCGTGAGCAACTCATTCGAGGCGTCTGGCGACCGCGCTGGCTCGTTCATGTCAAAACTCCCGCTGGCGTAAGTCTTACTCTCTGATGATATCGTCGACAGGAACCGCGTTTCCAGTCGATTTAAGATTCCGTGCAGCTCAACGTGCCCCGCGGCACAGCGAGCGGCGCGGCTATTTGAGCAGTTTCTTCACGGCCGCGTCGAGTTCCTTGAGGCCGTCTTGCTGGTCGACATCATAGGTTCCCACGTGGAAATGGGCGATTTTGCCCGCCTGATCGACGACCACGAACAGCGGCAACTCGGCCCCGACCGTGCGTGGATCGCCCAACTTGCTGATCCACTCGCCACCATCGAGCAGCAGCGGATACGTGAGGTTCATGAACGACTTAAGCTTCCGCACACCGGTGATCGCGCCGCGACGCTGGTCCTCTTCCTTGAAGCGGCCATCGACGGCGACACCGTATACCTGCACGCCCGCGGCCTTGTGGCGAGCGTAGAGAAATTCGACATAGCCGACTTGACCGTAGGGCTCTTTCAGCGGCGCGTCACGGTAATCCCAGAAGTGCAGCACCGTGACTTTGTCTTTCAGTTGCGAAGCGTCGAGCGCATCGCCGCTGAGCGTGGGGACGGTTACGTTCACCATCGGTTTGCCGAGGTTGCGCTGTTTGAGTTCGGCCAAGGCGTCGGCGCGCGACGATTGCGAATCGAGATCGCTTGACGCGACGCGCAGCAATCGCACGAGTGGCCCCGTGGTAATTTGCTTAGCCAAGCCGGGGATCGCTTGCTTCAACAGCTCGCGCTGCTCGGGTCGCCAGTCGGGCGACTGCGTGCGGGCGGGACGTTTGAGTTGCTCGCGCAGATCGAGCAGCGCGGCGAAACCAGCCTCGGTCGCGGTGCGCTCGTCGTTGGACAATTGATTGCGACTCGCCAGTCGCATCTGCAGTTGATATTCGGTCCCCTGGCCCATGAAGACGCGGTCTTCGGCGGCAATCACGAGCGGCGACTCGACATCGATCCACACCGTACGGCGCGGCCCGTAGTTGTTCGCTCCTTCGATCCGCCACGTCTCTTGTTCGCCGAACTTGCGTTTCGCATCGACGGTGTAATTCATGTCGCCCTCGCTCCACGTTGCTCCGGCGACCAACGCCGGACCACCGGCCAAGAGCGGAGCATGGATCGGCACGACCGACTTGCCGAGCGCGTGATCCATGAGCACGGCCGGGCCCGCGGCACCGACCGGTTTGCGATCGGCGTTGAGCGAGAGTCGCCCGAATCGCTCGATCCACGGCCAAGCGCCCGCCCCTTGTTCGTCGACCAGCCAATCGAATTGCGATCCGCTGGCAGTCACTTCGCGGACGAGAAGCGTGAGTTCAAACTGCTTCGTCGGCGCTGGCGAGTCATCGCGATCGCGCTTTTGGACTGTCCCCTGATACACGAGCACCGCCCCGGGCTCGAGCCGCGTTTGGGCCCAGAGTGGCACGGGCGACAACACTAAAATCAGCGCGCAGCAGACGACGCGAGTGAGCATGGCGGGGCTCGCAAGAGGCAGGAAGGCAAAGGAGGGGAGACTCTTAATATAGTTGCCCGGAATCGGCCTGCGAAGCGAGTTGCCCGACTACGGCCGATTTTATTCCATGTTGCCGAACTGAGCCCGTTGCTCCTGACGATCAAATTCGACCAGTTTCTCGATCACGGGGTCGAGGTTTCCGGACAACACGTTGTCGAGCTTGTAGAGCGTCAGATTGATGCGATGGTCGGTGATGCGATTCTCGGGGAAATTGTAGGTGCGGATGCGTTGCGAGCGGTCGCCCGAGCCGACCAGCGTGCGACGCGTCTCGGCCCGTTTGGCGGCCTCAGCGGCTCGTTGAGCGTCGTAGAGTTTGCTCTTAAGCATCCGCAGCGCTCGAGCCTTGTTCTTGTGCTGACTGCGCTCGTCTTGGCACTGGACCACGACGCCCGTCGCATAGTGCGTGAGCCGGACGGCCGACGCGGTCTTGTTGACGTGCTGACCGCCCGGACCGCTGGCGCAGAACAGGTCGAGCCGGTAATCATCGGGTTTCAGATCGATCTCGACATCCTCGGGCTCGGCCATCACGGCCACGGTGGCGGCCGAGGTGTGAATGCGCCCCTTGGCTTCGGTCTCGGGCACCCGCTGCACGCGATGCCCGCCGCTTTCATATTGCAACAGGCGATAACAACCCTCGCCGTCGATGCCCAGCGACACCTCTTTGAACCCGCCGAGCTCGGTCGAATTCATGTCGAGCACTTCGGTCTTCCAACCCTTGGCCTCGGCGTAGTGCCGGTACATATCGAACAAATCGCGGGCAAATAGTGCTGCCTCGTCGCCGCCCGTGCCCGCGCGAATTTCCATGACGCAGTTGCTGCGATTGGCGTCGTCACCGCCGACGGTCAAGTCGACGAGTTCGTCCCATTGCGCCTCGCGCTGGGCCTTGAGCTCGGGCAGTTCAGCCTCGGCTAGCTCGCGCATGTCAGCGTCCGAGCCTTCGACCATCTGCAACGCTTCGGCGATCTGCGCGTTGAGATCCTTGAACCGCTTGTACTTCATCACCAACTTGGCGAGCGTGCCGCGCTCACGGGCCACGCTGGCGATGAGTTGACCGTTGGCCTGCACGGCCGGGTCGTTCATCATCTGCTCGAGTTCGTCGTAACGAGCGAGCTTTTTGTCGAGTTCATCACGCATGTTGAGTGGCTCCTGTCGCTGGTGGAAAATAGCGACAATTCACGGTCGCGGGTCCATCGGAGAGACTTTTGGCCCAGGTTGGGAGCGGACAAAAGTCGTAAGTCACGATGCAACAGGCGACCCAATGGGCCAGAAGGTTCTGAGGCGAGTCTCAGAACCGGGCGACTGCCGGGAGCTGGAAATCCGCCTCACCTTCTGCGCCGAGGTGAGAGAAACGGATTTCGAATCGGCATGAAGGTGCGTGTCTGATACGGGGCGGTGGTCGCTACGAAGCTTCGCCGGCGGGCTCGGCGGTCTTGCCCTTCTTGCCAGCCTTGACGCTCGCGTATCCCGCGGCGAACTTATTCTTGAACTTCTCGATGCGGCCTGCGGTGTCGACGAACTTCAGCTTGCCCGTGAAGAACGGATGGCAAGCCGAGCAAATATCGACCTTGATTTCGGGGACCGTCGAGCGGGTCTTGAACGTGTTGCCACAGCCACAGCGAGCGGCTGTTTCCATGTACTTGGGATGAATGTCTTTCTTCATGATCGGCTAAATCCTGGCGTCCCAA
>JAEUIL010000615.1 GCA_016794255.1 Planctomycetaceae bacterium
CTGGGACGACTCTTCGACAGCAACCGCCACGATGTGATCGACGATCAGATCGATGTGATCGGTCGCGGGTTCTTGGGGCTGTCGCTCAGTTGCGCGCGGTGCCACGATCATAAGCACGATCCGGTACCAACCGCCGACTACTACTCGCTCTACGGCGTCTTCGCCAGCAGCATCGAGCCGTACGATCGGCCGCGGATCGGTCCCGTGAACGCGGCGGGGCAAGCGTTTGAAGCTGAGTTCACCGCGAAACTCAGCGAGATTGCGCAGAAGCAGCAGGCTCACTACGAAGCGACGTTGAAGACCGCGCGCGAGCGGACGCCCGACTATCTCGTGCAAGTTGCGACGACGGAACCGGATGTCACCGAGACGACCATTTTCTTTCTGTCGCTGACTCCAGATCAGCTGCGGCCGCAGATCACGAAACGCTGGCGACAGTTGATTGCCCGACGTGCGTTTCCGGATGATCCCGTGTTTGGCCCGTGGCACGATTTGATGCGCGAGCCGGCTCTGCGGCCCGACGAGTGGAAGGCACGGGGCGTGGATCAGCGCATCGTTGCCGGGCTGATTGCCGCGCGGCCGAGCAATCCCACGGAGATCGCACGAGCGTACGGCTCGATCCTTCGCGAGGCGTGGCAGGCCGGGGGAGACGAACGCGATCCGCTGGCGAGTTTGCTCATCGCGCGTGACGGCCCGATTTGGTTCCCGCCGCAGGATGTGAAGTTTTATCTGTCGCGTCAGCCGGGGGACGCGTTTCGTGGTTTGCTCGGACAGCTCGATGCGATCGCGGTCAAGCATCCGAACGCCGCCCCGCGGGCGATGGTCCTGCACGACGCCGAAGTGCTCTGCGATCCGGTTATTTTTCAACGAGGCGACCCGAGCGCGCGCGGCACGCCTGTCCCGCGGCGGTTTTTGAGCGTGTTGTCGAGCGCCGAGCAACCGGCGTTCTCGCAGGGGAGCGGCCGTTTGGAACTGGCGAACGCCATTGCTTCGCCGCGAAATCCGTTGACGGCCCGAGTATGGGTCAATCGTGTGTGGTTGCATCACTTTGGCGAGCCACTGGTCGACAACCCGAGCGACTTCGGCTTGCAAGCCAAAGAGCCGGTGCAGCGCGATGTGCTCGATTATCTCGCGAGTTACTTGATCGCGCAGGGTTGGCGGACGAAACCGTTGCACGAGTTGATTCTTACCTCACGGGCGTATCAACGGGCCTCCCAGAGCGGTGATGCCGAACGGTTCGCCGCTCAGCAGCGGATGGATGCGAGCAACTCGCTGCTCTGGCGGGCAAATCGGCGGCGGCTCGATCTTGAATCGATGCGCGACACACTACTGAGTGTGTCGGGCGAACTCGACGCGAGCATGTTTGGTCGACCACGTTTGATCACGGACGACGCCAATCATCGCCGCACGATTTACTCGTTCGTCGAACGGCAGAATATCCCGGTGATGGTGCAGACGTTCGACTTTGCCAATGCCGATACGAGCACCGCTCGCCGCAACCTGACCACCGTGCCACAACAGGCGCTGTTTGCGTTGAACTCGCCGTTCATGTTGGCTCGGGCCGACAGCTTGGCGAAGCGCGTCTTGACGAGCGAGCCTGCTCAGCGAGTTTCGCGATTGTTTAAGCTGGTCTTCGGTCGCGAACCAACTGCGGCGGAGCGCGACGAGTGCGCTCGGTTTCTCACGACCGATTCGCTCGCCCAACTCGCTCAGGTATTGCTGATGAGCAACGAGCTGATGTTCGTGGATTGAAAGGTCACGCTATGCAACCTATATCGCACGCACGTTCTCGACGCGATTGGCTCGCCACGATGGGCACCGGGCTGGGCTATCTGGCGCTGCCGGGGCTGTTGCAGGCCGATGCGCCAACGGCCCCCGTGAGCACCAACCCGCTCGCTCCGCGGAGCCCGCATTTTGCGGCTCGTGCGAAGCACATCATTCATATCTATCTCAATGGCGGACCGTCGCAGGTCGACACTTGGGACTATCGGCCCGAGTTGCAGAAGTGGGGCGGCAAGAAGCTGCCGTTGGGCAACCTGACCACCGAACGCGAGACCGGCGTGGCGCTCGCGTCGCCGTTTCAATTCAAGCAGTACGGCGACAGCGGGCTGTGGTGCAGCGAGATCTTTGCCCAAACCGCGAGCCAACACGCCGACCGCATCTGCGTCATCAAGTCGGTCTATGCCAACACGCCCAACCATGAACAAAGCATGCGGCTGATGAACACAGGCGATGAGCGACTGTCGCGGCCGAGCTATGGTTCGTGGCTGACGTATGGTCTGGGTTGCGAGAATCAGAACCTGCCGGGCTTTGTGACCATGTGTCCGGGCTTGCCCGTGGCGGATTCGTCGAACTGGCGCAGCGCATTTCTGCCGGGCATTTATCAAGGTACGTATCTCGATACCCGCAAAACGAAAGCGACCGAGCTGATTGCCAACATCCAGAGTCCGCGTTCGCCGCAGGATGCTCAGCGGCGGCAACTCGATCTGCTCGCTAGCTTCAATCGTCAGCATCAAGTCACGCGGCACGACGATCCGCATCTCGAAGCTCGTATCCAGTCGTTCGAGTTGGCGTATCGCATGCAGATGGAAGCGACCGATGCGCTCGATATCGGGCAGGAAACCACGTCGACGCAAGCACTCTATCGGGCCGACACCGTGCATGGACGGCAGTTGCTGATCGCTCGGCGGTTGATCGAACGGGGCGTGCGCGTCGTGCAGTGTTATCATGGCGACGTGCAACCCTGGGACTCGCATAGCAATCTGGCTGCCGAACATCGCAAACTCGGCAATCAGATCGATGGCCCGATCGCGGCGCTGCTCACCGATCTGGCACGACGCGGGCTGCTGGACGAGACACTCGTGATTTGCGGTGGCGAGTTTGGGCGAACACCGGCGGTGGAGATTCCAATCGGCGGCGGCAACCCCACCGGCCGAGACCACAACCATCACGGCTTTACGGTCTGGCTCGCGGGCGGTGGCGTCAAAGGAGGCCTCGCATACGGATCGACCGATGAGTTCGGCTACCGGGCCGTCGAGAATCGGGTGCATGTGCGCGATATTCATGCCACGATGCTGCATCTGCTCGGGTTCGATCACAAACGGCTGACCTATCGGCATGCCGGGCTCGACTTTCGACTCACCGGCATCGAAGCGGCCCAGGTCGTGAAAGAGATCATCGCCTGAGTGTTTGGGCACCGTAGTGATCTCGCGGTTGTCGGTGGATGACCCGCACGTCGGAAGACGTTCCCTGCTAGCTCAAAAATGCGAAAATCGGAGGAATTGTGCGATCAAAGTTTGTGAGCGTTGTCGCACGGTCGGCGGGGACAAAGCGGCTGTATTCGAGTACACTGAATGCTTCGCGAGTTAGCTCGCCATCTCCGTTGAATTAAACTGAATGAGCGATGGGTCGCACGGTGAATGGCCGACCCTGGAGATTGTCCCCGCATTGTATTGGTGATTGTGATGTCCCTGCTGAAAGCGTTGTTCTGTTCGTGCCTGACTCTTGCCATCGGTCTGCTCAGCGCAGATGCCCTGAGGGGAGCTGAACCGTTTGAAGGCTTTCTGACGAAGCACTGCATTCGGTGCCATGGCCCGCAGAAGGAAGAAGGGGACATTCGCATCGATCGTTTGTCGCGCGAATTCAAAGCGGGTATCGATTCGCATCACTGGGCCGAGGCGCTCGACAAGGTCAACAGCGGCGCGATGCCCCCCAAGACCGAGCCGCAGCCGACTCAAGCCGAAATCTCGGCGTTTGTGACGAGTCTCGACACGCGGCTGAAAGAAGGACGTGCGGCGCGGATGGCCGCGCGACCGGCCGTGGCCCACTATCGGCTCAGTCGCAAGGAGTATCAAAACACGGTCTACGATCTGCTCGGTGTGCGTTACGATCCGGCCAAGCCGGGCGAGTTGAACGCCGATTCGCTCTGGCATGGGTTTGAGCGGTTGGGTTCGGAATTGTCGCTCTCGCCGTCGCACGTCGATCGTTACTATCGCGCGGCCGAGACGGTGCTCGACCGAGCATTCCCGGCCACGTCGGGCGAGGTTCGCAAGGTTCTCAAGACGGCAGTCGATATGCGTTACGGCGGCGGCAAAGATCAGCAGGCCGTGCTCGATCGCTTCGGCATCAAGCGACCGCTGCGGTATTTGCTCTTTCCTGGCAACGTGCAAAGCGCGCTCGCGCCGAATTGGTTTGGCAAGACAGGGCCCGAACACAGCGGGCTGTATCGCCTGCGGCTGCAAGCCAGCGGCGTCCGTCCCGTGGGAGGGCAGCCGGCGCATCTGAGCATCGGCAAGCGGACGGGTGAGGAAACCGTCGATGGTCTCATCGAGTTCGACATCACCGCCCCCGAGGATCAGCCGCAGGTCTACGAGTTCGAGGTAATGCTCGAGATGCCCGCGAACTTGGATTTTTGCGTCGTGGCTACGGATGTGGTCGATCGCCGGGCGGGTGCGGCCTTTCGCAATGCGCTCACCAGCCGGAACAATTATCTGTTCACTCATAGCAGTGAGACGCTGCTGCTGAATCCCAACGCGCCGCAAATGTTCGATGACAAGGGGAACGGCCTGTTCTCGACGGTGCTGCTCGATTGGATCGAGTGGGAAGGTCCACTGCAAACCGAGGCTGAGAAGTCGCGGCGCGATGGTCTGTTGCCCCCCGACGATGCCCCGCTGGAAGTCGTTGCCGAGCATCTGCAGCGGTTTGCTGAGCGAGCGTGGCGGCGACCCGTGAAGCCGTCCGAGTTGGCCGACTATGTGCAAGCCTATCGCTCGGAGCTCGACGCGGGTGAAAAGCCGGCCGCCGCCTATCGCGTGGCGATGCAAGGTGTGCTGACCTCGCGGCACTTCATTTATTTGGTCGAGGGCGATCCGGTGGCGCGCGACCGGCTCAACGATTGGGAGCTTGCCTCGCGGCTGTCGTATTTCTTGTGGAGTTCGATGCCCGACGACGCGTTGTTCGCTGCCGTGCAAAGCGGCGCGCTTTCCGGTGACGGCCTCAAACAGCAAGTGGACCGACTTTTGGCCGACGACAAAGCGCACCGCTTCGTCAATGACTTTGCCCGGCAGTGGCTGCAACTGCACCGTGTCGGGATGTTCCCGCCCGACAAGAAGCTGTATCCCATGTACGACGCTTGGCTCGAGACGAGTTTGCGTGCCGAGCCGGTCGAGTACTTCCGCGAGATGTTCGCGAAGAACTTGCCGATCGACGGCTTTATCGATGCTGACTGGACGATGGCCAACGCCCGGCTGTGCGACTTTTACGGACTGCCCGAGCCCAAGGGGGCTGGCTTTCAGCGTGTGTCGCTCAAGCCCGAGGATCATCGCGGCGGCTTGCTGACCATGGGAGCCGTGCTCGGGCTGACGTCCGATGGCACGCGTCATCGCCCGGTGCATCGCGGTGTCTGGGTCAGCGAAGCGATCTTTGGCAAGACACCTCCCCCGCCCCCGGCAAATGTCGACCCCATCGAACCGACTCCGCCCGAGAGTCCCAAGGCGACGCTGCGTCAGAAGATCGAGGCGCATCGCAACAACGCCAGCTGCGCCGCGTGTCATGCGAAGCTCGATCCGCTCGGCCTTGCGTGGGACAACTACGATGCGATCGGTCAGTGGCGCACGCGTGAAAAACTGGCTCAGGGTCAGGGCGAAGATCCGCCCATCGATCCCTCGGGCGTGTTGCCCGACGGCCGGCCGTTCGCCGACTCAGTAGAGTTCAAACGACTGCTGCTCGAGGACCGCGACCAAGTCGCGCGAGCCTTGATCGAGCATCTCTGTACCTATGCCTTGCGGCGCGTGCTAACCGTCGATGACCAAGACGAACTCAAGGCGATTGCCGCCACAGCCGAGAAGAACCAGTACCGCATCCAAGATTTGATTCGCGCCGTGGCTTTGTCCGATTTGATCCGCAAGCGATAGCCGGATCGCAGCAGAATCCAGCCACGCACGTTACGTACCGAAAGATTCCATCCATGCCTCAGCACCGCTCCCTTACCCGTCGCTCGTTTCTCGCCCAGTCGGCGACCGCTGCTCTGGCGGCGTCGATCGCACCTCGGGCGTTTGCGGCAGCGGGCAAGACGCCGCGCATCTTGCTGCGGAGTTCGTGGCAGAGCGTCAACATCGGCGACATTGGCCACACGCCCGGTGCGTTGAGCATTCTCACCACGCACTTCCCCGAAGCCGAAGTGATCCTGTGGCCCGGTAATCTCGGACACGGATCGCGCGAGATGCTCACCAAAGGCTATCCGAAGTTGCGGATCGTCGAAGGGAGTATCGACAAAGAGGGGAAGCCGACGAACGACAAACTGGCCCAGGCCTGGCAAGAAGCCGATCTTTACCTGAGCGGCTCGGGCTCGGGTTTCCCGGCCGCGAATCATGCGGTCGCGTTTCACAAGGCGACGGGCAAGCCGGTCGGTGTCTTCGGCGTCAGCAGCGATCCGATCTCGGGCTTTGGCACCGGACGCGATCCCGAGGGGGGCACGCTCAACAGCCTGCGCGAACGAGCGTTGCAACTGCCCGCCGATCATCTCTCGGGCGATTTGCGGTACATCATCGATCGCGCCGCGTTCTTCTTTTGCCGCGACTCGATCACGCGCGACTACTTAAAGGCGCAAGGCGTGAAGTCGCCGGTCGTCGAGTTCGGACCCGACGCGCAACTCGGCATGCATCTGCGCGATGATGCGAAAGGAGACGCGTGGCTCGCCGAGCATCAACTCGAGCCGGGCAAGTTCGTGTGCGTGATTCCGCGATTGCGTTACACGCCGTACTACAAGATTCGCAAGACCGAGCCCACCGAGACCGATCACGCCAAAGACGCCCTCAACGACCGGACCACCGAGCGCGATCACGCCAAGCTGCGCGACATGATGACCGCCTACATCAAGGCGACGGGCAACAAGGTGCTCGTCTGCGCCGAGATGACCTATCAGGTCGAGATGGGCAAAGCGGTGCTTGTCGATCCGCTGCCCGCGGAAATTCGCCGCAACGTTGTGTGGCGTGACACGTATTGGCTGCCGGATGAAGCCGCTTCGATCTACGCTCGGGCGTTGTGCGTCGTCAGCGTGGAGTGTCACTCGCCGCTGATCGCTTTGCATCAGGGAACGCCGACGTTCCACGTTCGTCAGCCGACCGACACGTGCAAAGGCGAGATGTATCGCGACATCGGCGCGGGCGAGTGGCTCTTTGAAGTCGACGAGACCGACGGCGCCCAACTGTGGGCCAAGTTGGCGGCCATTCACCGCGATCCGGTCGCGGCACGTGCCAAGGTCAAATCGATCATGACCTTCGTCGCGGATCGACAGAAACACATGGTCGACGTGGCCCGACAGGCGATCAAAGCCTGAGTGCCGAGACCATCGCGAATACCCACATGGAAGCCAATCACTAACTGAGGAGAAACTCGATGAGTTACTTTCTTTCGCAATCCTGGCTGCTCGACCGCCGTCATGCGTTGCGAGCCATGGGCAGCTGCATTGCGTTGCCGTTCCTGGAGTGCATGGTTCCGCTGCGAGCCGCCGAGCAGCAGACCGCCACGCCCAAGCGGAGCGCGTTTATCTACTTGGCCAACGGCGTCCACTCGCTCAACTATCAAATCACCACGCCTGGCAAGGGTTATCAGTTTTCGCGCTCGCTCAAGCCGCTCGAAAAACATCGCGACGCGATCACGCCGATCAGCGGCTTGCACCATCCGGGTGCGATCAGTCACCACCACAACTGCATCTCGGTGTGGTTGACCGGCGGCAAGTTGGGCCCGTCGGACAAGAACACGATCTCGGTCGATCAAAAGATGGCCGAGATCACGGCCAAGCACACGCGTTACCCGTCGATGGAGATCGCGCTGACGCAAGACTCGCTGGCTTGGACGGCCGACGGCGTGCGTTTGCCCTCGATGCGTCGCTGCAGTGAGATTTTTGCTTCGTTGTTCGAGGAGCCAAAGGGAGGCACCGCGGCGCAGCGGAAGGCTCTACGGCGCAAAGGCAGCGTATTGGACGCAAACTTGGCCGAAGTGCGTCGCCTTGAACAAGCGATGGGGACGGCCGACAAAGGCCGGTTGGATCAATATCTGACTTCGGTGCGCGAAGCCGAGATCCGCACTCGCCGGGCCGACGCATGGCTCGATACGCCACTGCCGACGATCTCGGATGATGATCGTAAACGGACCAATCGTGACATTCCCGCGACCATGGCGGGCGAATATTTCCGCACCGTCTATGACCTGATTGTGTTGGCGTTCCAGACCGATGTGACGCGCGTCGCCACGTTCAGCTTGGGGGGCGAAGGGGATGCATTCTCGATTCCCGAGATCGGCATCACCGAGTCGCGTCATCAACTGAGCCATCACGGCGGCGATCAGGGGTACATGGAAAAGCTGACGAACTACGACACGTTCGCCATCGAGCAATTCAGCTATTTCCTCACGCGACTTTCCGAGACGAAAGATCTCAACGGCAAGCCGCTGTTGGGCACAACAATGGCCCTCTTTGGCAGCGGCATGTGCTACGGCCACAGCCACGGCAACGCCAATCTGCCGCTGGTGCTCGCTGGTGGCGGGGATATCGGCCTGAAGCACGGCAGCCACCTCGACTTCAACCAAGGCCATTTCAAGGGCTATCAACTCGACAAGCCCAGCGAACATTACGGACTGTGCAGCCGCCCTGCGAACCCGAAAGCCCACATGAGCAACTTGCTGCTGCTGATGGCGCAGCGGATGGGCGTTGAGACCGATCAATTTGGCGATAGCAATACGGTGATCGAGCTATGAGAGATAAGTTCT
>JAEUIL010000632.1 GCA_016794255.1 Planctomycetaceae bacterium
TTCCTTCGTGCTCACAAACGGCGCAAACGGACGCTCAAGTACCTGCTGAGCAAATCCTGCTCCGTTGTCGTGGACATGAATGGTGAAGAATTCGTCACGCACCACCAATGGCTCATGAATCCGCAGGGCGTCGTGCTCGGAATTGACGTCGATGCTGCGTGACGGATTTGCACTCAGCGATGTGTCGTGATCCTCAGCAGCCGACAATTGCACAGTCACACGACCTGCGGTGCTGTCTCTTAAGGCATCCAGCGAGTTCAGCAGCAAGTTGAGCATCAACTGCCGCAGTTGATCGCGGTCGATGCGGGCAATCACCGGTGTCGCGGGGCCAATGAATTGGACGACCACACCGATTTGATGGGCTTTGCTCTGCATGAGTTCGATCGTCGATTGAATGATCTCGGCGATGGAACTTTCCACGGTTTGCAAAGCTGGTGGTCGGGCGAAATCGAGGAACAATTGAATCGAGCGTTCCAGACGAGCGATCTCATCAGCGATGATAAGCAACGACCGTCCGCCGATCACGCCGTCTTCGCCGCGATTGACGGTTGCTTGAACCAGGGTCTTGATGGGCATGAGCGGATTGCGGAGTTCGTGGGCTAGGCCAGCAGCAAGTTGCCCGACCGTGGCCAACTGCTCGCTGCGCAATAGCTCGACTTCGCGGCGTTGCAAGCGTTCGACGATGTCGATGATCTCGGCTTCGAACTTGCGTACGTTGAACTCAAGTCCCTTGAAGTCACCAAGATGCGAGATATGCACAGGCCCGCCCACTTCTTTGAGCTTGCCAGCCACACTGCGCACCGAAACGTCGAGCTGCACGATCGAGCGGCTCAGCGCCCGCGCGATGCCCAGGCCAAACAACAACCCCCCCACACTGCCCGTGATACCCAGCAGTAGAAACCCAATCTGCATCTGACGCGCGGTCGTGTTCTCTTGAGCGGTGACATGGTCGATGGTCTGGCGATTGAACACGATGCAATCGCGCACGTTTTTGAGCAGCGTGGTGGTCAAGAAATCGTCATTCAAGTTGGCCAGTGCTTCGTCCGCCTCGCGACCGATGTCTTGCATTTGAATGGCCGAGAACCGCTTATCAAACTCATCGACCGCAGTGTCGATCGATTGAATAAGCGCAACTTGTTCCTGATTGTGTGCCAGCCGTTCCGCCGTACTGAGCGGTGCCCGGGTCTCTTGAATCAGTCGTTGAACGTTGCGCAGATGTTGCGAATCGTGGGTGCGGAGAAACAAGTCGAGTTCGCGGCGGACATCGCGGAGCGTGACGAAAACGTCTTCGGCGGCCAGCATGCTGTTCACTTCGCTGGCGACCAGTTCGGCGTGAGCACGTTGCTGCTTTTGCACGTTGACCGCGGCCAAAATACCCACGGCCAGCAACAGCAAGCTCAAGGCGACCATCGGGCCGGCCACCTTGAGCATGATCTTTGAAGTCATCGTTGCGTCGTTGCCACGGGTGAGAGAAACCGGTTCTGCACCAGCATGTCGTGACGAAGTTGGCTTGTCAGCGGCACTCCGGCCAAATTGACAAAGACGTAATCCAATGCGGGATGATTGCTACCAACCCGAATGACTTCATTTACTTTGTCGTTAGAAACTGACAAGAACGTTAACTATCGCGTTCCTCGACGCGATGTGGATTGTGTAGACTCCTTATGAGGAGCACATGCCAGCAGTAGGCCGCGTAGTTGCGAGCGCTCGGCGGGTTGCAGAACTTCAAGGTCGACTGATACTGGCCCCTTGCTCTTGAGCGAGCGGAAATGAAACGCCATGCCGTCAATGCTCCATTCCTGTAGATCAGTCCAGGCGATCGAGAAGCCTTGGTAGCCGGGCGAGAGTTGAATGCCGCGTGAGTCGACTCGCAATCGGCCCATCAGGTCGCGCACGGCGAAGTGCAACATGACGAGTCCCAAGAGCACGCAGATCACGGAAACAATCGTGACCTGCACGCGGAGGTTGGGCGTGGCGGCAATTTGGGTGGCGAGAAATGCGCCGATGCCGGTGCCGACGACGCCTGCCGCCAACGATCGTAGACCGCTGCCGAGCCGCTGCCGGGCAAAGACGAACGTGACGGGTGACAACGGGATCTGCAGCGCGTAGTGATTTGTGCGTTCGTGGTGAACATTCAAATGCGACTCGACTGGCGTCCCGCGGACATGTGTCCGACGCAAGACCGTGAGGCGAACCGCGCTGGGCGAAGAAGTGGTTTCACGTTCAAGAGTAGCTGACATGTAGGGGATTCCTCAAAAGATTGAATTTGGGTCAGTGTTCAAATGCGCCGACGAGATGGATCGCTGCAATTAAGCCGGCAAAGGCTTGATATCGCCCGATGCCAGACGCACGCTGCTTGAGTGCTCCGATAGAGCCTGCATGCGATCCAGTCCGTTGACTTGAATGGGAATGCCGCCGTAATCGGCTTCGCGTACGGCATGCAACAAGGCATCGCACGACGAGTGGTCGATCAACGGCACACGAGCGTCGAGATGCACATGCACTTTGGTGACGTCAGGCGGAATCGATTCAAGTTCGCTGCTCAATTGCATGGCGTTGAAGCACACGAGCGGCTTAGTCACGTAAAGGTGGTACTCGCCGTCGATCAACTCCTTGTGCTCAACCGGGTTCTCAAAGAAGCCAATCAAGCTCTCCCAGAGCGAAGCACTGCTGTTCATGTGTAGCACGACATCGCCTGCGTTCGGGGGCAACGAGTTCAACTCGGCCTGCAGCTTGCCGCTGTTGAACATCCCCACGGGCTTGTCGACGTAGAGGTGATACTCGTCGTTGACCCATTCCTTGTGACCGATCGGATTGGCAAACAAGTCCAGCCAAGAGGCCTTGTGTCCGTTCTGAGGTAACGACTGAACCGCTTTGTTGCACAGGTACGCATTGACAAAGAACGTGGCGAGCGTGCCAGCGACGATGCCCAGCAGCAAATCGGTTGCGAGCGTGACAATCACGGTAAAGGTGAAAATCGCCAGTTGTTCTTTGCCGATATGGGCCATGTGCCGCCACACGAGTGGCTCACACATTTTCCAGCCGGTGTACAGCAGCACCGCGGCCAACACGCCGCGGGGGATTAAGTTGATGAGCTGATAGCCAACGACGATGTATAGAATTAAGCAGACGGCGTTCGTGTAGTTCGCCCAGAGTGTGCGACCGCCGGCCGCCACATTCACCTTGCTCTTCACGCCACCGGGGATAATCGTCAAGCCGCCGACCATGCTGCTGGCGATGTTCGAGATGGCCATTGCCAACAGCACGCGATTCGGATCCGAGCGGCGATGGAACGGGTCGATGCGGTCAACCGCCATGGCCGTGGCCAAACTCTCGACGCCGTCGATCATCGTCAGCAGCAGCACGCCCATGATTACGGCGTACCACAGATCCTGCCGTGCGAGCAGCTCCGCGAAGTGCGGCGTGTGAATCCCTTCAAACAACGTGCTGGGGACCTTGATCAAGAACTTGCCGTCGTTCAACGCTCCGAGATTGAATGCCAAACCGAGCAGTACACCCGCCACCACCGCGATCAACTGCGGCGGCAAAACTTGCAGCAGCTTGACCTTCTTCTGCAAACCACCCAGCACGAACAACAGCACCAAGGTCACGCCCGAGACGACAAACACCGACGTAGTCATGCCCGCGGCGCAGGTAGGGATCGCGAATACGTACTCGTAGAACTCGTGGGCATGCAGCGCGCCGGTGTAACCGAAGAAGGACGCGAACTGCTTCACGATGATGAGCACGCCAATCGAGCAGAGCATCCCTTCGACGACCGCGATCGGAATCATGGCTGCATAGCGGGCCCAGCCGAAAAGACTGATGAGCAACTGGGCACAGCCGACGAGAAAGATCACAACGAGCAAGAACGGATAGCCGGCTCCGACATGATCAGCGTCACCAGCGCCGCCGAGCGAGACCATCACAGCCATGATCGCAGGGGCCAAACCCGCCGCGGGACCGCTGATCGTCACGTACGCGCCGCCGATGAAGGGAAACAGCAATCCGGCGATGATGGCCGAGATCAGGCCGTAGATCGGCGGACAGCCCGAGGCGATCGCTATTCCCGATGACAACGGCAACGAGACAAGCGACACGACGATTCCCGAAAGAATGTCTTGACGCAAATGCTTGAGACCGGCGATGCCGTTTTGCGGTTTCTCGATCGCGGCGGAAGACATGCAACGCACTCCAGTAGCCAGTGAGAGTTGACCTGAACGTCGCTCCGGTTAAGCGATTGGCGTGCCGAACAAAATCTAGGCAGTCTGTGTCCATGCACTGCCGCGCATGATGCGAAATGAAACGCAGCCAAAACTACGCAGGAAATGGTCGTACCTTTAAGGAGAGGACAATTTCGTAAGGTGCGCTGCGGTGCGCGGGACCTGACGAATCCGCAAGCTACGCGAGTGTTGTGGCAAGAAGTTTGCCAAGAAGTCGGGCTAAGAATGTGCCTAACGAAGCTGTGAGATGACAGAGACGAAAGACTGGGTACCTTCGCTCGCGCC
>JAEUIL010000642.1 GCA_016794255.1 Planctomycetaceae bacterium
TCATGGCCACGATCACGGGCACCGTGCTCGGGTTCATCGCCGTGCAAACGGGCAGCATTCTGCCGGGGATGCTGTATCACTTCTGCCACAACTCGATTCCGCTGCTGCTCACAAAGCTCACGCCCGAGGTGTTGGCCCAGAACGCGTGGCTCGGTTGGTTCGGCGCGGTGACCGAGGGGGGCGGCTTCGAGTGGCATTGGTCGACGGTAGCGATCGGCACCGCGATTGCGATCGCCATTCTGCTCTGGCTACGGCGACTGCCGTACGCGAAGACCGAGGAAGAGTCGTTGTACGAATCGATTCGGCAGAGTTACGTCGACTCACGCAGCAACGCCGGACAAGCATTCGGCCGCTGATCGAAGTAGCCGAACTCGCCAGAGTTCGGGGATTTTGTGACAGGGCTGCCACCCGAACTCTGGCGAGTTCGGCTACGTAGGTAATGCACTGATCACGGCAACCTAAACAGCCGTCGGGCATTAGCCGTGGTTAGCTCGCAGAGTTGCTCGAGCGAAATACCGCGGACGTCGGCGATGCACTGAGCGGTGTGCACGACGTTCGCGGGTTCATTGCGTTTGCCGCGTTTCGGTTCAGGCGCGAGATAAGGACAGTCGGTCTCGACCAAGATGCGATCAGCGGGGATCGATCGCGCGATCTCACGCAGCTCGGTGTTCTTCTTGTAGGTCACCATTCCCGCGAAACTGACGTGCAGTCCGAGTTCGACACACTCGGCGGCAGTGGCGGCTTGGCCCGAGAACGAATGCATCACGCCGTTGAGTGGACCCAACTTGCGGGCTGCACGCAACATGTCGAGTGCATCGGCGTCGCATTCCCGGGTGTGAATGATCACGGGCAAGCCGGTTTCGCGCGACAGCTGCAAGTGGCGCTCGAAGAACGCTTGCTGCACGGGAAACGGCGTGTCGTTCCAGTGTCGATCGAGACCAGTCTCGCCGAGCGCGACGACTTTCGGCGAGCGGCAAAGGTCGACGATCCGCGCCCACTCGGCGTCGTGGAGTTGGGCGGGATAGTTCGGATGAATGCCGACGCTGGCGAACACGCCGTCGTTGGCCGCGGCCAGCGCGATGCACTGCTCGGCGCTCGTGGCGGTGGTGGCGACAGCGATCATGCGCTGCACACCCGCTGCCATCGCTCGGGCGATCACCTCGGCCCGATCGACGTCGAACGCATCGCTATCGAGATGGGCGTGGGTATCGATGAGCATGGTCAACCTCGCCCGCGGAGAAACCCGACCTACGCCGTGGCGGCGATCAACTCAGCGAGTGCTTCGAGATGAGCCCGTTCGGCGCCGAGCACTTCTTGAGCCAACTCGCGCGCCGCGCGATCATTCTCGAGCGCGGCGACAATTTGCTCGATGCGATTCACGCCCCGTTGCTGCCATACAATCACGTCTTTGACGAGATAGTCGAGCGACAGGTCGTGCATGTCGGTGAAATCCATGGGGAAATCGCCAACCTCGGGCGCCGCGCCGCGGTCCTGAATCTCTTCGACCAGCCGGGCCGACATGTGCTGCTGATCGGTGACGATGTGCTGTAACACTTCACCCGCCCGCGCGTCGGAGGCATGACGGTAAGGCGCGGCATAGGTCAGATACATGGGCAACGAGCGATACTCGATCGCCAGCAACTCGTTGAGCAATTGAATCGTGGCGTTGGCCATCGCGTTACCTTTCGCTGGACCGCTGAATTGCCGGATTAGGAGAACAGCTGCCGCACGGCTTGCTGAGCGAGCACGTTGAGCGGATCCCACCAAATGCCCAAGCCCGCCACGGGTATCGTCATGAGCGTGATAAACACACCGCCCGGCGTCAGCATCGAAAAGCTCGGCAGCACGCGATCTTGCGGCTCGGCGTCGATCGTCATGACCTTCACCACGCGCAGGTAATAGACCAAGCTGAGCACGGTGTTCAACCCGCCGATGATAAGCAGCGTGTACAATTGCGGATCCGTAACGAGCGACTTGAAGACGAGCAATTTCGCGGCAAACCCGGACATCGGCGGCAGGCCCAACAGGCTCACCAGAATGATGCCGAAACACACGACCAATCCTGGCGAACGACGAATCATGCCGGCATAGTCGCGAATCTCTTCGCTCCGCGTTTCATTGCGGACAAACGCCACGACGGCGAACGCGCCCAGGTTCATGAACAGATACGTGCCGATGTAGAAGCAGATGGCCGAGATCGACTCGCGGGCTAGTTCTGGATCGCGACCGACAACAGCGAGCGCGGCGGCGACGGGCATCATCATGTAACCCGCATGCGCGATCGTCGAGTAAGCCAGCAGACGCTTGAGGTTCGTTTGCGAATACGCGGCCAAGTTGCCGAACGTGGCGGTCACGGCCGCGAGCAAGCTGATCAAACCGACCATGAACCGCCGCGACTTGGCGAGCGGCACGGGGACCGTCGCGGGTGTTTCTGCCTTGTCATCGGCGGCCTTGGCAGCGACGGGAGCGTCGACCGCCGGTTGAGCCGCAAACGCCACGGTACGCACGACCGCCGACGTGGGGCGATCCACCGCGGCCACGCTGCTCGTCGGCACGTGTCCGAAACCGATGGCGACTCGCACGAGCAGTGCGAGCGCCGCAGCCTTCGAAGCGACCGACAGAAACGCGTCCACCTCGGCCGGTGCGCCTTCGAACACGTCGGGGCACCAGAAGTGAAACGGGACGGCCGACAGCTTGAAAGCCAAGCCGACCATCAGCATCAACCCGCCGCTGAGCAGCACGGTTTGACGCATGGCGAACTCAGCCTCGGGCATGTCGGCCAATTGATTGACCATCGTCGGCAAATGCAGCGTACCCAAAGCACCCGCCAACAGGCTGATGCCGTAAAGCATGACCCCCGCGGTACCCGCGCCGAAGATGGCGTACTTGAGCGCCGCTTCGCTGCTGATGCGACGGCCCTTGAGCACGCCCGCCAAGGCATACGACGGCACGCTGGCCATTTCGATGCCCATGAACACCACGAACAAGTGGTTGGCCGAGGCCATGAGCATCATGCCCAGCGTCGAGCCGAGCACGAGCGCGTAGATATCGACCGCGTCTTCACGGTCGGGAATGCCCGAGAGCCGCGAGAAGATCAGAAACAACGCGACGAATAACAACAGCACGCCACGGAAGTAGATCGTGAACGTATCGAGCTGCAACATGCCGTCGAACAATGGCGTGGCCGCGACATCGGTGCCGACGGCCAGATGTTGCCAAGGCCGAGCCAAATAGAGCGCCACGAGCGTGCCGCCCAGGGCGATCCACAGCGTGTCGATCCACCGGGTGAACGGCAACATGCGGCCCAAGAGCAGCAAGACGATCGTCGCACAGATCGCGAGCTCGGGCTGAAAGCCCGGGAGCGAAACCTGGAGCGTGTTGTGCTGCAATCGTTCAATCAACTCAAACACGGCGGACCTCACGGATCACTTCGGGGTGCGGAGCAACCGGCCATCCGGTCGCCAGCCGCGTTACTGCGAATCGCTGGCGTCACCACTCGCGGCGGTCACGGTTCGCTGTCGTGCGTCGAGCGGCGCTTTCACATCCTCGGTCCACTCGGCCAATTCTTGCACGGTCTGATGGACCGTCGGGGTCATGTACATGAACAACAAATTCGGATGCACGCCGAATAAAATCGCCAAGGCGAGAATCGGCGCGGCGATCGAGAACTCGCGGCCGGTCATCGGCGAGATGTGATCGCCATGCGGACCCTTGTACTCTGCACCAAGATACACACGTTGGATCATCCACAAGATGTACGCCGCGGTCAGAATCACCGTGGCGGCCGAGATAATCGCGAGCGTCTTGCTATAGTTCCAAATGCTGAGCGTGACGAACACTTCGCCAATGAACCCGCACAGGCCCGGCAGACCGAGACCAGCGAAGAAGATGCCAAACGCCAAGGCGGTGTACACCGGCATGCGGCCGAACAGGCCGCCGAACTCGTCGAGATTACGGTGATGGACGCGGTCGTAGATCACGCCGACCATAAAGAACATGCCGGGCGAGCTGATGCCGTGAGCCAGCATTTGGAACATCGCGCCATTCATGCCCATCGACCAATAGTCGGGGTTGAACCGGTTCGCTTCAAAAATGCTCCAGACGCCTATGCCCAGCGTGACGTAGCCCATGTGGCTCACCGAGCTGTAGGCGACCATCCGCTTGAAGTCTTTCTGAGCCAAGGCGGCGAACGCGCCGTAGACCATGCTCAGCACGCCGATGAAGCAGACGAACCAGGCGAGATCGTGCGCCGCCTCGGGACAAATCGGATAACAGATCCGCAAGATGCCGTAGCCGCCCATCTTGAGCATCACGCCGGCCAGCAACATCGAGATCGGTGTGGGGGCTTCGACGTGAGCGTCGGGCAACCACGTATGCACCGGCACGCCGGGGACCTTGATCAAAAAGCCGAGGAACAACAGCAGGAAGGCCCACCATTGAATCGACTTGCCGAACGCGAGCGGCGTGTCGGGATTGTTGAACAGCAGCGTGTGCTGACCCATCTTCTTTAGCGCGATGATGTTGAACGTGTGGATCGGGCGGTTCGACTTACCTTCGAGCGCCGCGACGACTTCCTTCGTGACCTTCTCGGCCACATGAATCTCGGCCCATTTCTCCGGATTCTTCGTGGGGTTGTAAGCCGACTCGCGGGCCAACACGACCAAGTCACTGTTGAAGTACAGCATCAGGATCGCGATCAACATGAACACGCTACCCAGAAGCGTGTACAAGAAGAACTTGATCGCCGCGTACTCACGACGCGGGCCGCCCCAGACGCCGATGAGAAAGTACATCGGCAGCAGCATCACTTCCCAGAAGACGTAGAACAGGAAGAAGTCGAGCGCGAGAAACACGCCGAGCATGCCGGTCTCGAGCAGCAAGAACAGAATGCAGTACGCCTTCACATGCTTGCTGATGTTCCAACTGGCACCCATGGCGCACAAGCACGAGAACGATGTCAGGATCAAGAGCGGAAAGCTGATGCCGTCCAGGCCCATGAAGTAGTAGATGTCGAACGACGGAATCCAGTCGACCGCGAACGCATCTTGCAGCTTGGCCGTGCCGAGATCGAACCGCAGGTCGTCAGCGCCCGTGCCGGGGATCGCCATCCAGCAGGTGATCAAGAACACCACGGCGGTGCAGGCCAGGCTCATGAGCTTGACGGTGTCGGTGCGATCCTTGGGCACAAAGGCCAGCAACAAGGCGACCAACGCGGGCAGAAACACGACCAAGCTCAGCAAGGTTACGGCAGATTCCATGACCACGTCCAAAGCAAATTTTGAAGTTGAGTGCGGTATTCGTCAGGAGCCGTTTCGGCCCGGCAAAATGGATTAGCCTGAGGCGACGGCCCAGCGGATGATTACAGTCAGCGCCACGGTGCCAATCACGAGCAACATCACATATTGCCGCAGTCGACCGGTTTGCACCGACTTGAGCGATGTGCCCAGCGACCAAGTCCACGCCGACACGGTATTCACCAAACCATCGACCAAGTAGCGATCGATCAAATCGTCCAAGTCCGCGATGCGTCGTACGCCCCGGGCGATCGTTTCGATCAAGACGTCAATCACGTTCTTATCGAACCAAGCGATGCGGGCCGAGATGAAGTGCGTCGGTTGAATGAAGATCGCGTTGTACAACTCGTCGAAGTACCACTTGTGACGCAGGAACTGATAGATGGCCTCGAACTGCTGCCGGACATCGGCCGGGTTGAGGATCTTCCAGCCGTAAAACACGGTCGCGAGCAGGAAGCCTGACAGTGCCGTCGAGAAGGCAATGACCGTCGCCGGCCGAGCGATCTCAGGCAAGTGGCTGTCGTGCTCGTTGGGATAGACCAACTCGGGCATCAGCATCGCTTGTGACTCACCGACCGACGGCCGGGCTTGCTCAAGCAGATTGGTCACGCACAAATCAGTGAACGGCAACCGCCAGCCCACGCCGACCGCCATCACCGCCAACACGACGAGCGGCACGTACATCACTTTCGGCGACTCATGGGCGTGATCGTAGATCGCCTTGTCACGCGGCTCACCGGCAAAGGTCAGGTACCACAGGCGGAACATGTAGAAGGCCGTCATCGCCGCACCACCCGCCGCCGCCACGAAGAACACCGCGCCGTGCGTGGGATTGTGCTGATAGAAGAGCAACGCCTGCTCGATGATCGAGTCCTTCGAGTAATAGCCGCTGAAGCCGATCACGAACGGAATGCCCGCGCCAATGATCGCCAAGCAACCGACGAGCATCGTATACGCGGTGTACGGCATCTTGTGCCGCAAGCCGCCCATCTTCGGCATTTCGTTCGTGTGGCAGGCGTGGATCACCGAGCCCGAGCACATGAACAACAAGCTCTTGAAGAAGGCGTGCGTAATGAGGTGGAACAAACCGGCGACCCAACCACCGACGCCGAGCGCGAGCATCATGTAGCCCAACTGGCTGACGGTGGAGTAAGCCAACACGCGCTTGATGTCGGTGTTGACGATCGCGATCGTCGCGGCCAGGAACAGCGTGATCGTGCCGCAATAGGCGATCACGAGCAGCACCTCGGGCGTGAACACGGGATAGAACCGACCGACGAGATACACGCCGGCCGCCACCATCGTGGCCGAGTGAACCAGGGCCGAGACCGGCGTGGGGCCTTCCATCGCGTCGGGTAACCATGTGTGCAGTGGGAACTGAGCACTCTTGCCCACGCAGCCGCAGAAGATGCCGACACCGGCGACGACCAGCAGCCAATAACCGAGCCCATCGCTGCGGGCATCGGAGAGGCGATCGAGTGCCACGGACTGAATGTACTCAGCACTGACCGGCTGACCCGTGAGTGGATCGCGAGCGGACTTCAATTCGTCGGCCACTTTCGGAGCGAGCTCAGCCAGCACCATGCCGTCGGGCGTCGCGATAGCGTGATCGTTCTCGGCGGTGCGCACTTGGCTGAAGATGCCAGCCTGGGTGACATGACCATCGGCGTCTTTCAGATCGCCGAAGTTGAACGTCCCCAGCGTCGACCAGATCGCCATCAGGCCGATGATCATGCCAAAGTCGCCGACGCGGTTCGTGATGAACGCCTTGTTCGCGGCGGTCGAGGCGCTCTTACGTTCGACGTAGAAGCCGATCAGGAAGTACGAGCAGATACCGACCAGTTCCCAAAACACGAACGTCATCGCGATGTTGCCGCTGATGACGATGCCCAACATGCTGAAGCAGAACAGCGACAGATATTGGAAGAAGCGATGAAACCGGCCCGGCCGGTGAAGATGATTGCCATGGCCATGGTCATCGTGCCCGTGACCCGAGTGGCCATGATCGTCGTGATGAGCCGCGGCGTGAGTGTCGTGACCATGCGAGCCGTGGCCGTGATCGTCGTGCCCGTGGGAATCGTGACCCGGCTTGTGCGGCGGCAGCGTGAGCGTGACTTCGTGGTCGGTTATGTCATGCAGCTCGTCATGCATGTAGCCCGAGGCGTAGAAATGGATGCAGGTGGCGATGAACGTCACCATGCAGAACATGCCCACGGTCAGGGCATCGACATAGTAACCGATCGACAGGCTCAACTTGCCGAACTTGCCAAGCGTGTACCACTCGCCGAACAGATGGTTCGGGACGTTGGCATGGTGAGCGTGGGATGAACCGTGATCGTGGTCGGCGTGGGCGTCGGCCTTGGCGTCGACCGCGGCGAATGAGACCGGCTTGATCGTTTGGCGCGAAACCGCAAGCGAGGGATGGGAATCGGTGACGGTGGCGAGGTTAGTGGAAGAAGCGGGGGTGACGGCGGCGTGATGCTCGCCGGGGGCGGCGGCACCGAAGTGACCGAGCCAAATGAACAAGCTGAGGAACGAGAGTACGCCCGCCGACATGATCGCGCCGGTCGCCACATACGCGGCCAACGAGCCACCTTTGCCCATCCGCGGTCCTAGGAACAGGATCAGCGTGAACGAGGCCAGCGGCAGCAGCCAAGCCAGGCAGAGCAGCGTGGGAATGAGGGAGATGTCCATGCAGGTGTTTGGTGTTTGGTGTTTCGTGTTTCGTAGTCAGGATCGCCCCAAACACGAAACACCAAACACGAAACACTCCTCCTAACCCTTTAATTCATCCGCGCGATCGACGTCGACCGTGGCGTGGTTGTTGTAGAAGTTCAACGTGATCGCGAGCGCCACGGCAGCTTCGGCCGCGGCGAGCACAATCACGAATAGCGATACGAATTGACCTTCGAGTCCGAGTCGATACGGCGTGTCGCCGCGGAGCAAATCGCTGCCGAGCGCCACGAAGTTGATGTTCGCGCCGTTGAGCACCAATTCGACCCCCATCAGCACGCCGAGGGCGTTGCGCTTAGTGGCCATGCAGACCACGCCCGCCACAAACATCACGGCACCGACGACCATCATGTGCGATGCGCCGATCGGTTGGCTTAGGATTCCCATTGGCTCTCTCCCAACTTCGCTAGCTCTGGGCACGCCGCTTGGCTCGGGCCAAGTACGCAGCGCCGATCAACACGACTAACAAGTGAACCGAAATGATTTCAAACGGCAGCAGGTACCCGCTCATGCCGGGCAACACCTGATCAGGCACGCGTTCGTCGAGCTTGTCGACCCGCGCGCCAAGCAGACCCATGCCAATGCGAGCGGCAGTCGGCTCTTGCGGCTGAGCGGCGAGCGAC
>JAEUIL010000653.1 GCA_016794255.1 Planctomycetaceae bacterium
CGTCGGCCCGCATCTCGATTTGTTGCCCGACTATCGCAATCGCCACGCACAATACAAGACTGATCCGCAATTACAGGCGGCCCATGCCATGTGCCCGTGGCTGGTCACGTGGGACGATCACGAGTTTGCCAACAACTGTGCCGGTGCGATCTCGGAACGAATGGACGAACCGCCGGAGACGTATCTCGTCCGTCGGGCGCATGCCTATCAGGCTTATTACGAGCACATGCCGTTGCGTCGCGCGCAGATCCCGCAGGGGCCGGACATGCTGCTTTATCGCAAGGTCCGCTTCGGCCGACTCGCCGAGTTCGATGTGCTCGATACCCGTCAATATCGCAGCGATCAACCGTGTGGCGACGGCAACAAGGAGCCGTGCGCGGCGGTGTTCGACGAGCAAGCCTCGATCATGGGACGCCAGCAGGAGCAGTGGCTGTTCGAGCAACTCGATCAATCGGCGAGCGTGTGGAACGTGCTCACGCAGCAGGTGATGATGGGTCGCGTCGATCGTCGACCGGGCGAAGTGCGAGCGTTCAGCATGGATCAATGGCCCGGCTATGAAGCCAATCGGCAGCGCGTGTTGCGTTACTTTGCCGAGCACCCGGGCAAGAATCCGATCGCGATTGCTGGCGATATCCACTGCAACTGGGCTAACAACTTGCAAGTGAATGCCGACGATGAACATTCGCCCGTTGTGGCGACCGAGTTTGTCGGGACGTCGATCAGCTCGGGCGGCAACGGCGCGGAGCAACGCAAGGACACGCCCGAGGTGCTCAAGGAGAATCCGTTCGTTAAGTTCTTCAACGACGAGCGCGGCTATGTGCTGTGCAACATCACGCCACAGCACTGGACGACGCACTATCGCACGGTGCCGTTCGTGGACAAGCCGCACGCACCGCTCAACACGCGGGCATCGTTCTTAGTCGAAGCGGGTCGGCCGGGGTTGATTCGCATCTAGGCCAAACTTCCGCTTCTTGGGAGTCGCGTTTCGCATCAGAAATGCGGATCAGGCAATTGCTGCCGATCGTTGCGCATTTGAGGCCCTGCGGCTGTATCTCGCGGGGCGTTCTACGGGTCATTCGGCTTCAGCGACTGACCGACGGCCGGTCGTCTGCTTTGTTAAAGATTTTACCGCGGTGACAGGCACCGCTTTCTACGGCACGACCGGCACAGTTTGCCGCGCTAGGACCGGTACAGTCGGCACGACCTGAACGCGCCGCGGCCCGCTCGTCGATTCCTAACACATTTACCGACACAGTCGTTAGGGACCGCACCACTGGACTGACCGATTTTGGAAGTAGGAATGATGCGACTGACCGATCCCGCATCGCTAGCACTATCTGCTGAACCCTCACTTCGAGACTACGTTCATGAAACGCAAATCCTGGATCAAACGAAGTCCGTGGCTTGGCGTAGCCGCGCTTTTGGCAGGAATCACCGGTCCCACGGCCCAGGCACAACAGCTGGATCCCCCACCCGTGTCGTCCGTGGTGCCGATCTCGGCCACCGCTCCGGTCGCACCCGGCGCTCCGGTCAATCGCCAAGCGGCGCTTGAAGAGCGGGTCGCGCAACTCGAGGCGGAACTGCGTGCTCAACGTTCTCAATTGCAACGCACGCCTGCCGTGCAGGCCCAAGAGGCCAGCTATGCGAATCTCGCCCCGGCAGCGTCGTCGGCGGCACCGGCCAAGCCCGGCGAACCATATCAAGTTGGCAGCGACTTGAAGATGTCAGCCAATTGGAAAGACGGCCTGAACATCGAAAGTGCGAACAAAGACTTTCGCGTGCACGTCGGTGGTCGTACGCAGCTCGACTGGACGGGTTTTACGCCCGACGCCACGCCAATCATGGGCGGCCCTGTCGGCAGCCAAAACGCAGTCAACTTTCGGCGCGCTCGGCTTCGCATCGATGGTACCTGCTATGAGACCATGGACTGGTGCTCGGAATGGGAGTTCTCGAACACGGTGAATCTCAATCCAGGCGTAGCCGGCGCACCCGGTGCTCCTTCGGAGATCACGGGCAACGTTGCGAACATCGTCGTACCGACCGACGTGTGGTGGAACTTCAAAGAACTGCCGCTGATTGGCAACATTCGCATCGGCAATCTTAAGCCGTGCTTCGGTCTGGAACACTTGACCAGCAGCCGTTTCTTGGACTTTATCGAACGTTCGTATATCCAGGACGCTTACACCGGCCCGTTCAACAACGGTTTCGAGCCCGGTATCTTGGCGTACAACTGGACCGAGAACCAAATGGCGACCGGAGCGATCTCGCTCACGCGTCACATGAACAACCCGTTCGCGTTCGGCGATGGCGGCCACGAGAACTCGCTGACCGGCCGCTTGACCTGGACGCCGTTCTTCGACGAACCGTCGCATGGCCGGTACATGATGCATCTCGGTATCGGTGCCCAATACTCGGGAACCAATGACGGTCGGCTCCGCATTCGGGCCCGCAACTCGGTTCGCAACGGTGCCAGTCCGTTCCTTTCCAATATCGTCGATACCGGCTCGCTGCTGGGAAACTCTCAGGCGATCATCATGCCCGAGTTTGCTGTGGTCTATGGGCCATGGCTCTTCCAAAGCGAGTACGCGGCGTCGTTCCTCGACGGTGCGGCGACTTTGGCTGGTGCGCCGATCAACGGCGGGCGGATGTTCACGCAAGCCTACTATGCTGAAGTACTGTACTTCCTCACCGGCGAGCACCGCGAGTATGAGCGCAAACAAGCCGCGTTTGGCCGCGTGGTGCCGTACGAGAACTTTTACTGCGTTCGTGCCATGGGCGGAGGTCGCTGCGTGAGTCGCGGTGCTTGGCAGGTTGGATTGCGCTACAACGTTATCGATCTCCGCGATGGCGGCTTCAACGGTGGCTATGGTCAGGACATGACCGTGGGCTTGAACTGGTTCTTGAACCCGAACATGAAGATTCAATGGAACTACGTCTTGGCCGGTCGCGTGGCTCCTACCGGTGGCCAAGGAACCGACGGTACGTACAACGGCTTCGGCATGCGTGTCGCGCATGACTTTTAAGCAAGTCGCGGTCTGACATCTCACGCCTTGAATGCTGACATCCGATCCCAATCATATACCCACTCATAGGACTCGAATCATGACTCGATATCTCATCGCGGCGACGCTCGCAGTGGCTATGGCTGCCACGGGTTGGGCTGGTGGACGGGGTTGCCCGCAATGCGGGTGCGGGCAATGCAAGAAGGTTTGCAAGCTCGTCTGTGAAGTGAAGAAAGAGACCGTCTGGTGCTACGATTGCAAGTGCGAAGACTTCTGCATCCCGGGCAAGAGCTGCCTACTCGGTTCGAAGTGCGTGCCCAATAATTGCGACCCGTGCAAGACGCATCGCGAGTTCTGCTGGGCGCCGAGCTGCGGGCCGATGCGTCAGAAGATGGTGTTGCTCAAAGTCCCCAAAACCGTCGAAAAGACCGTGTACAAATGTGTTGTGGAGTGCGTTTGCTGCGGCTGCGGCTGTGCGAAGGTCGATGTCGACGCGACTAAACAACTGGTCGAGAACGGCAATATCGAAGGGATCGAGTTCAGCCAGAACCAAAA
>JAEUIL010000657.1 GCA_016794255.1 Planctomycetaceae bacterium
GCTTGAGATCCGTCAACCGGCCGACCACGGGTGTCGCGCTGAAGCTCACGGTCATCCAATCACGTTGTCTCAAATGGCGCGAGTAGAACTGGCTTGCTTGGGTCGCAGCGGACAACCAGTTCGTCCGTCCCGCAATTGGCCACAGACGGAATTCCAGTCACTCGACGCGCCCAGCATGGTTCCCGTGGGGGGGTATCAGCATGGGGATGTTTCGCCTGGACCGTCTCGCAGGCATCCATTTCCCTGGAGTCATGGGCTCCCGCACCGCCCAGGTTCCGGTTTTAACGGCGAATGAGCCGCAAAAATTTGCCCGTAATGAACGTTTACTTGCCTTGCCTAGTTTGCCTAATTAGTATCGAGAGATAGGTCCGAGACCAATTTTAGGTCGGACTTACTTTCTCACAGTCCTCAAATCCGCCCCCATCTGAGCCGGTCTCGATCGGTTTGATGGGGGCGTTTCGGAACCAGTTTGCTGCCTCATTCGGAGGAAAGGTCGTCATGAAGGTCCGCATCGGTCGGCTGGAACGCGCGTTGCCATATTTGGCCGCTTCGTTGATTGTGTTCGGCACTTTGATCGCCGATCTGCCGGGCATTCGACTCCGCGAGTCGGGCGGCTGTCTCGGTGGCCAGCAGGGTGCGGCTGGTGTGATCGTCGACAGCAAAGGTGTCCTCCGCACCTACCTGAAACAAGATCCCACGGGCGAGCTTTCCAAGGCACAAATCGCCGCGGCGAAGGCTTCGCTCGATGGCAAGCTCGCCCAGAAGAGTGCCCTGCGTAAGGTCTCGTTGCAACGGTTGGAAAAAGCGGTCGCGGCTCACATGGCCACCGGTCGCCAGATCCCCAACGACATGAAGTACCTGGCGGGCATCACCCGCATTCAAAACGTCTTCTTCTATCCCGAGTCGGGCGACATCGTGATCGCCGGTCCGGCCGAGCCGTTTGGCGAAAACATCGCCGGTCGTGCGGTCGGCTTGGTGTCGGGCAAAGCGGTGGTCGAGCTGGCTGACCTCGTCGTCGGTCTGCGATCGTTCGCTCCTGGTGGTCGTGGCACGAAGCACATCGGTTGCTCGATCGATGCCACGCAAGAAGGCCTAAAGCGGATGCAAGACTTCCTGGCCCGCATCGGCACGCAAGCCAATCCGGCCGACCCGGCTTACACGCAATTCATTGTCGACGGCCTGCGTGACAACCTCGGTTTGCAAAAGGTCACGATCATGGGCGTCTCGCCCGACACGCACTTTGCCCAAGTGCTCGTCGAAGCCGACTATCGCATGAAACTGATCGGCATTGGTCTCGAAGTGCCGCCGGTCAAGATCGTCAGCTATGTCGAACGTGCCGATGCCGCCACGGTCGCGCGCAATGCGATGCAACGCTGGTGGTTTGTGCCCGACTATCAATGCGTCCGCGTCAGCGAAGATGATCTAGCCATGGAACTCGTCGGCAACGGCGTCAAGCTGATGGGCGAAGACGAGGCGGTGCAAGCCGATGGCTCGCGTCGCACGGCGATCACTCAAGGCAACCTGGCCAGCCAAGCGTTTATCAGCAGCTTTACCGCCGCCTATCCGCGACTCGCCGAGAAACATCCGGTCTACGCCCAACTGCGGAACCTCGTCGACATTGCGATCACGGCCGCGTACATCCACGAGAAGGACCTCTACGGCAAGTCGGGCTGGCAAATGGCTCACTTTGGCGACGAACAAAAGTTCCCCGTGCAAACATGCCAAGCTCCGGTCGAGGTCGAAACGGCCGTGGCTAGCCGCTGGAAAGGGAATCGCCTGATGACCCCGGTCGGCGGCGGTGTCTCGATCCACGCCATGCAGGCCCTCTCGCCGCAGAATTTGTTGCAAGACGAGAAGGGGACCGTCAAGAAAACCTACGGCGAAGCGGCGCTCAAGAACCTCGCCGATGGCCAATGGTGGTGGGACTAAACCTACGAGCAACATTCGTTCTCGATTCCAACAAAACGCACGGCCCGGGTGAGAGATCACTCGGGCCGCTTGCGTTGATAGGCTGGATTCGAGCGACACTCACCCAGCCTTACGGGCTCCGCGGCGATCGAGCAGCTTGGTAGGAGGCACCACACCGCTGCCCTTGGGGTGCCGGCTTGACTCGTCATGCTCGACGCGATTCCAGCATTGCGGCCGAATCACGTTCTTCGCCAAGCCGATCATTTCAAGCAGTCGAATCATCGCCCAGGTGAAGTCGAACTCCCACCAACGATGGCCATGAGCGGCGGCCCGCGGCTCGGCATGATGGTTGTTGTGCCAACCTTCGCCGTCGGCCAAGAGCGCCACCAACCAGTTGTTCGTGCTCTGGTCACCCGTGCTGTAGTTGCGATAGCCGAACAAGTGGCCGAGCGAGTTCACACTCCAGGTAAAGTGCCACACCGCGACGGTTCTTAGAAACACGCCCCAGACCAGCAGACTCGCACCGAACTGCGCTCCCGTCAGCCAACTGTTGCTGTTCCACCAACCCACGAGCAGACCGGCGAGAAAGAACGGCACCGCGTGCGCGATATAAACCAGCAGCCACACCCGATTGCGTTCGAGCGTCATGTAAAACGGATCTTGCAACAGGTCGCGCGCATACCGATCCAAAAAGGTCACGCGATTGTGCTCGCGATTGTCGGCAAAGAGCCAACCCATATGTCCCCACAGAAACGTGACCAACGGGCTGTGCGGGTCGGGTTGTTCGTCCGAGAACTGATGATGCTGCCGATGCACGGCGACCCACCGTGCCGGCGAGTCTTGCAGGCAACAAGTGCCCAAGATGGCGAGCACGCGTTCGAACCACAGTGGACACGTGAAGCCGCGATGCGTGAGCAGCCGGTGATAGCCGAGCGTCATGCCGAAACAACCAAACAGATGATGGCCGATCACGGCCAAGATGACGCCAGTCCAGCTAAAGAACCACGGGAACAACGCGAGCGCCGCCAGCAAGTGGGTCGTCACGACCACGGCGGTCTGCGTCCACATGATGGTCAGCGGCTGCGTGGGCAGCGGCGTATCGAGCGCCTGCGTGGCGGAGGGTTGAGGTGTCAAACTCGTCGTCCTTGACCGTTGACGCAAAGGTGAAAGGTGCGCCGAACGTTGTGTTCGGCGGGCCGCATCCTACTCGTTGCCCTCGCCTGTGTAACGGTCAGTTAGGGCATCACCCTCAGGCACCACGTGACGAAATGCCCATAAACCTTGCGCCAGCAACGCTATCGCGGAAAACGCTGACGGACCGCACCTCGCTCATCCTGGCCCAGAATGATGGCACGGCACTCGCTGAGTTCTCCGCTCTGCTAAGTCTCGCCATGGTCGGGCGACGGTTTCGCCTCATCCCCGGCGGCGGGCTGCGCGGGTGAACTGCCGGTGTTGATCTGCGGCAGTTCGTGATCGGTCGGCAACAGCGGTGCAGCGTTGTGATAATCGTGAAACTGCGTGTCGGTCGCGACCGAAGCGAGGCCATCCAGCTGCGGTGGCCCGTCGACCTCGATCACCACGCGGCGAATGACTCGGTCGTGAAACTGTTTGTCTTCTCGCTGCGACCACGCCACGCCAATCCACGCGCCGACCACAGCCACGGCGAACAACAATCCGCCGGCGAGTTGCAAGTACGGATTGGGCGGTTCGCGCGGCACGAGCAGCGCCTCGCGGCCGATCAACAGCGGCGCGATCTGAAAGCGCGTCTTCTCGTCGGTCGAGTCGCTCGACTTGTTGATGCGATAAGCCCAGGTCTTGAGAAAGAAACCGGCCACGGTCACGTCGACCGAAATCCGCTCGCCGACCGGCATCTCCTTCGGCAGCTTCCGCAGGCAAAAGACGATCGGATTGCCGACGACATCGGCGTGCCACACTTCGACTTCAAAGTAATGATCGAACCCGTACGCCGCAATCTTGTCGGGATCTTCGAGATGAATCTTCACCGCGCGTTGCGCCGTGCCAGTGAGTTTGATCAGCTCGCCACGTTGCGATTGCGGCTCGATGATCTCGCGAGTCTGCTTGTGACGGCGCGGAAACATCGTCGCCACGGGATACGTCTCGGGCGACAAGCGGAGCAACTGTTGACTGGTGACTCGACCACACGCGGCGAGCATGTCGTAAAAGCTGTCGGTGTCGCCCGCTTCGAGCGGAGCATTGTTGCGCACGGTCTCGAAGAGTCCCGCATCGGCTTCGAGATCGCCCAAGGGACCCGCCGCATACCACGCGAGTCGTTGTGTGGTGAACTCGAACTGGGTTTGACCGGCCGTGTTGACGCTCCGTACCAGAAAGCCCGCCGCACCGATCCGTTCGCGCAGCGGCTCGGTGCTAGGCGGCGCGTCGGCGGACTCGTGCCATGCTTTGGGCACGTTCAAGGCGTAGATCACGGCCGGCTGCTTGCCTTCGAGCTCGACCTCGCATCGATAATACCGCGGCAACTCAAAACGCTCGGCCAAGCGCGCCGGGGGCGCGATCGTCTCAACTTTGGTCACATGGCCCCGCAAGTTATACAACTCGCCGCGCGACGCCGGCAGTGTTTTGCTCCATTCCCCCGGTGGCTGCGCGTAACGTCGCAGATCACCGAGCGAGAATCGCTTGGTCCCGATCAGCATGCGGAGCAACAACACTTGCTGTTCTTCGTTATCGACCAGTGCCACATCGCCATCGGCGATCTCGTTCAAGCGTTGGTCGGTCATGCCGTAGAGCTTGAGCAAGTCACGAGCGCCGCGGATCAACGGCTCGGGCTGAGCCAAACCGGGCGGACGATCGGGCTCTGTCGAACGAGCCCAACCCCACGCGCGATCGATGCCGACCGTCATGCAACTCACCACGACGACCCACATCGCGCACAGTTGCCAAGCAGTCTGTAGGCAAGCGCGACGAGCTTGTCGATCACGGGCCGCTGAGTCTCGCTGGTTCATGGGCATCATGCGTCCTTTAAACCTGGCCCGGTGGCGTGGACTCGTCGGTTGCCCGATCCAACGCGGCCAGCACGTCCGGCGAGACCTCAAGATCGCGCAGATCATCGAGCGGCTTGCGATTAGCGAGCCGCCGACCGGTGGAGAACGCCATCTGCCGGGCCATGACCGGATCCGGCGCCGGTTTTCGCGTGATGTACCACAACGCCACGACCATCACGGCCAAAGCGATGCCCACCGCCGTGATCCAACCCGCGGTGTGATCTTGCTGCGCGACCACAACGGCATCGGCGACCACCGGCTCGATCTTTCGCCACGTGACGTTCTTGGCCAGCACCAGCGGCGTGGAGCGCACATCATCACGGGCTTGATACGCCAACCGTTTGTAATAGACGCCGGTGAACTCGACTTCGCCAAAGGGCTCGTTCTTCGGCGCTTCACCACGTGGCAGATCGTCGGGCAGTTCCAGACAACGCACGAAGTAAATCTCACGCTTCGCACGATCGATCGGGCTGATCCACAATGTGTGATACTTTTCGAGTCCGGCGGGATTGGGCCCGAGCTTTAGATCGGCAAACACCGCGCGGATGATACCGCGCTGATGCACGACCCGACCGCGATACGACTTCGGCTGCGCGAAGAGTTGCGAATACGGCACGTCGCTCTCGGCGTGCTTGGCGAGTTCGGCAGGAGCGGTGTCGCGCACCAGCTTGAACAATTGATAGTAAGGCTCCACCTCGCTCGACGAGAACACGCCGTCGTCGCGAATCGGCGCGAGCAGTTCGTCGGTGATGCCGGGCAGTCGCGGTTTGGGGCCCGAGTCGTCGGCAACCGGCGCGGCGGCTGCGGGTTGGTCGTCGGCTTGAGCGACGAGCACGGCTTGACCGTCGACCGCCCCGGCCTGCTTGGGCAACCGCGAATCGATCGGCCCTTGATTCTGCGGCGCGACCAGCATCATGAACCACTGCGCACTCTCGGGCTTCCCCACGAAGCCAAACAGAATGGTCATCAGCCCCAACAGCAGCACGAGCGACGCGGCCCGTTTGTGGTCGCGCTGGAAAAAGTACCCACCGGGGGGTGGGCTCGTCGTTCGATGGCGTAGGCGCACGATACCGTCTCCCCGCAGAAAAGCGATGCGACCCAGAATTGTAAGGTCCGACCCTCCGCGGAACAACCGGTGGTCGAGCCCGGCAGGCAAACCTAAGTCGTTGGCTGGTAGTCGGTTTATTGCCTGAATCGACCGCAAGATGAGATTAGAATGAGGGACGTTCACGGCGGGCTAGCACTTGCCCGGGGAATAATGTCGCCGTCGCAGGCCGATTGTTTTGGTGGAGTCGCCTTTTCTAGGAGTCGCCAGTCTTGTCTCTGACTCGGGCGGAATTCTCACGACTCGTCGCCGACCACAGCGAGGCACTCTACCGAGTTGCGTTTCGCATGATGGGTCATGCGCACGAGGCGGAGGATGTCGTTCAGGAGACATTTCGATCGGCTTGGACGAGCCGCGAACGCTTCGCGAGCCAGAGTCACGAGTCGCCCGAAAGCGGTGCCAGCGATGCCGAGTGGTCGACGCCGAATTTCGATCGGAGTGAACGCGCCTGGTTGGTGGCGATCTTGCGGCGACGGATCACCGATCGCTGGCGACGACGCCAACACGAAGTAACGATCACCGACGCGCCGGATCAGGGCGTCGAATCGCCCGACCCGTTCGACAGCGGCTACACCGACGAGATGCAACAAGCGCTCAGTCGGTTGCCCGCCGAGTTGCGTGAGTCGTTGCTGCTCGTCGTGGTGGGTGAGCTGACGCATCAGGAGGCGGCGGACTTGCTCAAGGTGCCGATCGGCACGGTGTTGTCGCGGGTGAGTCGGGCCAGGTCGCGGTTGCGTGAGCAGTTGAAGGGGCAGGTGAGTAAGTGACTGGGACAGGCGGTGAGTAAGTGAGTAGGTGAGTAGGTATTTAGTAGTGAGCGGGAGCGCGGCTCGCTTGCGGTTTCGCGCTCAGAACCGATTAAACAGTCATGAACGAACGATCTGCTGACGAATTTGACGCGTGGTTGAAGCGCGAGCTGTGCGATGTGCGAGCTCCCGAGGGACTGCGTGCGCGTTTGGAACGGATTGCCGACCTGGATGATGCGAACCTCGATCGCGAGTTGCGCAATGTCGCAATTCCGACCGGGTTGATGCTGCGGCTCCATGCGATCCCGGGCCGAGTTGTGGTGCGGCGGTGGCAACGACTTCCCACGCCGGTGCGATTGGCGCTGGCCGCGAGTTTGCTGTTGATCTTCGGCGGGGCGTGGCTATTCGCCGCAATGTTGAGCACGGCCGAGTTGTATGGCCGCACGATCGCCGGTCACGACGACGCGGATTCAGAGTTGATCGTGCAGTTCGGGCCGGCCGACGTGGCATCGCAATCGGTGTCGGCAATGGTCGAGCCTGACGCGGCGATGGTGAATACGGCGATCTCGATCGCAGCAGCGAAGCAAACTGCCGAGGGAATCGCGATCCAACCGCCGTTGGATGCGACACGTTCGACGGCTCGCTCGGCGGCGTTAGCAACGGTGGCTTCGCGACGTCGGCCCGAGTTGAATCCGACCCGATTTGCAGCGGCGCTGCTCGCTGATCCGATCGAGCAAGCCTTGCTCGTGCAGCGCGCTCGCGCGGTGCGTTCCGCTCCGAACATATTCACTCCCGCGCCGCTCCCCTTCGGCCCGGGCGCCGATCTGCCGCTGACGCAGGCCGAGGATGGCTTCTTGGCTCGGGCGGGTGTGTTTCCGCCGCTCTCGGCCGCGGGGCGACCGGGCACTTCGCTCGGCTTGAATTTCGGCGTCGGCAGCTACGATGTGCTGCGCGACCTTATCCGTCAGGGACAACTGCCAATGGCCGATCAGGTGCGGACCGAGGAACTTCTCGCCGCGCTGTCGCCGCTTTGGGTCGGTGCTCCTGCGGCACCCAAGCCCAAGCAACCGACCGATCCGCCTCCTTCGGTTCCCGCGTTCAATCTGACGATCCTCGGTGGTCCGTCGCCGCTGAGTGGGCCGGAGCAACGGCTGATCGTGGTTGGTTTGCGGGGACGCGATCTACCGCCCGTCGGACATCGCCCGACGCATTTGACCGTGGTGGTCGACACGTCGGCCGCGATGGCTGTGGCAGGACGACTGGCGCTAGCACAACGTGAGCTGGCCACGCTCACGCGCCAACTTCAGGCTGGCGATCAACTGACGCTGGTCCGCTTTGCCGATTCGGCCCAAGTGGTGGTCGAAGGCTTGGGCCCGAAAGATGTACCGGCGTGGAAAGCGGCGCTAGCGAGTCTGCGAGCCGAGGGGAGCAGCGAGCCGGCCACTGGTATTGCCGCGGGGCTCGCCGTGGCGCGATCGAGCAAAGTCACGCCCCAGATCGTGCGACGCGTCGTGGTGTTGACCCACGGCGGTGCGACCTGGGACGACGCGACTTGGCAGCGGTTGCAACTGCTGGTCGAAACCGCTCGCAAGGATGGCGTGACGCTCGATGTGATTCCGCTCGCGCCCGTCGAACCGCTCGACGCTAACTGGCAACGCTTGGTTCAAGTAGGCGATGGCCGACTGACTCGGGCCGTGCATCCCGCACAGTTGCAGGGTCAATTGGTCGAGGCGTTCGCCCGTCGACCACAGGTCGTGCTGCCCGAGGCGCGGTTGACGGTCTCGTTTCCTGCCAACCAGGTGACGAGCTACCGGTTGTTGGGGCACGAGCCCTCGCCGGCCGCGGTGGTGCAAGCGAGCTTGGTCGACTCGCATCTCTACGCAGGTCACACGACATCGCTCGCCTTCGAGATTCGGCCCACGGTGGCGGTCACGGCACCGGGCATGCCCGACGTGGAAGTGGCGACCGTAACGGTCGAGTGGACCAACCGGGCCACCGGCGAGCGGGTGAAATCGTCGCGCCGCCTGATGCGTTCGCAACTGAAGAACACGCTCGCCGAGTCGGGCGTGGCCTGGCAGACGGCCGCGCTTGTGGCGTCGACCGCCGAGGTGCTGCGTCGTTCGCCGTTTGCCGAGAAGTTGACCCTGGCCGACATTGCCCAGGGGTTACAGCACATCCCAGCCCCGCAAGCCGAACGCCCGGAGTTTCGCGACTTTTTGCGATTCGTGGAACAAGCCGACGAGTTGCATCTTCAGCCGAACAACCTGCGTCGGGCACCAGGACGGTAACGACCGGCGAACAGTGATAAAAGCAAATAACGAGCGGGGTTCGTCAGGCCCCCGACAACTTTGTAGTGTCGAAACAGTCCCCTGCAACTGGTGCTCGGCGATCCTCCGGCCGATTGTTCGGGAAATGCGGTTTCGATCAACGCCAAGCCGTCGGAAGGCTCACGACTTCCGCTCCGTGTTGGTCGACGATCGAATCGTGTCATTTTGACGCACAAAGAACCCGTTTCACCGCTGCTTGCTAGTCGTGTTGGACCGCTATAAGCTGTACTGATTCTCATCTTTCGCACATCGCCGGTTAACGTGGAAACTGCTCACGAAGTTGGTCTCTCCACAGGACTTCACAGGACGCATTCGGATGTTCGCACGCCGTTTTCGACATAGTTTGTGTTGGCTCATCGGATTGAGTTGGAGCGCGATTGGCTTGACCGGCGCTCACGCGGAAGAGCCGTTTCAAGAGTTCATCGAGGCCCTGCGCGAACGGCAATACTTCGACGCCGCGATGGACTATCTGACCGAGATGAGCAAGAGCAACTTGGTCTCGCCCGAGATCAAGTCGATTCTGGCTTACGAAGAAGGCCGCACGCTGATCGACGACGCTCGTGCCGAGAAAGACAACACACAAAAGGGCAAGAAGCTCGAGGCGGCCAAGGCCAAGCTCGAAGCGTTCATTGCCGCCAGTGCAGCGAACCCGCTCACGCCGAACGCGCGGATGCAGCTCGGCAACGTGATCGTCGAACGCGGTCGCATGGCGGCGGACTTGGCCACCCGGCCGACGCAGCTCGCCAACAAGGCGGCGCTCAACCAGCAAGCGCGTGATCTGTTCGACCAAGGCATCAAAGTGTTCGACGATGCCGAGACCAACTTCAAGTCCACGCTCGATCAGTTTGCGAAGTTCATCGATCCGAGCGACAAAGCGACGATCGAGAAACGCGATCAGGCCCGGCGTGATTACATTCAGGCGATGCTCTACGCCGCGGCCACCCTCTACGAAAAGGCCAAGACCTACGACGAGAAAGACAAGGCCCAGGCCGAGTTGCACAAGAAGCAATTGCAAGTCGCGGCCGACAAGTACGAGAAGATTTATCAAGCGTTCCGCACTCGGCTCGCGGGGTTGCTCGCGCGTATCAAGCAAGGTCAGTGTTACCAAGAGATGGGGGACAACCGCCGAGCGTTGGGTTACTACGCCGACATTCTCAGCCAGCCCGACGAGTTGCCCGACTTCCGTCGCTTGAAGGCGAGTGCCTTGTATCTGTCGCTGCAATGCTGGATCACGCCGGCCGAGCGGAAATATGAGTTGGCGCACACCAAGGGCAATGAATGGCTGCGCACCGCGCGCGGCGTCGAGGATCGTCAGCCCGATTGGTTGGCGATTCGGTATTACACCGCGATGGCGATGCGGCTCCACGCCAAGGAGCTCGATCCCGACGGTAAGGGACAAGGCAAAGATGGCGGTCTCGCCAAGAACTTGATGACCGGCGCGCTCGACCATGCTCGCAAAGTGGCGAGTATCGACGGTCCGTACGAAGACCCCGCCAAAGCGCTGCTCAAAGAACTGAATCCCAATCAAACCGACAAAGAGCCGGCGACGTTCGTCGAAGCCTCGGAACGTGGCAAGCTCGAAATGGATGGCATGAGCGAGGCCCAATCGTTGGCGAAGGAAGCTCAGAAGAAGCCCAGCGACGCCGCCAAAGTCCCCGAGTATCTCAAGACCGCCGCCGAGCATCGCGCCAACGCCCAAAAGTACTTCGAGTTGGCGATGAGTTTGCGCGAAAGCGACTCGGAGCAAGACGAAGTCACGAACGTCCGTTACTACCTGTGCTACCTGCGGTTCTTGCAGAAGCAGTATTACGACGCCGCGGTGATGGGCGAGTTCATTGCTCGCAACTATCCCGACAACGGCGGCGCTCGTCAGGCAGCCAAGATCGCGCTGGCCAGTTACTTGCAGGAGTACAACGACAAGAACGCTCCGCAGGAGAT
>JAEUIL010000674.1 GCA_016794255.1 Planctomycetaceae bacterium
CGTTCGATTACCTATTCGCGATTACCCATTTGTCGATCCTGCCGGCCGACGTGCTCGCCAAGCCGCAACGAGCGGCGATCAATTTCCACGACGGTCCCTTGCCGAAATACGCCGGGCTCAATGCGCCGGTCTGGGCGCTCATCAACCGCGAACGCGAGTACGGCATCACCTGGCATCGCATGACCGCCGGGATTGACGATGGCGAGATTCTCAAGCAACGCCGTTTTGAAATCGCGCCGCACGAGGTGTCGCTCACGCTCAATACCCGCAATTTTGAAGCGGCGATCGAATCATTCGGCGAATTGGTCGACGAACTGGCCGCGGACACGGTTCAGCCGTTACCGCAAGACTTCGTCGGTCGCGTGGTTTATAGTAAGCATGATCGACCCGCAGCGGGTTGCTTGCTCGATTGGAATCGAACCGCGGATGAGCTCGACGCCCTTATCCGGGCCACGACCTTCGGCCGTTATCCAAATCCGATAGGTCTCGCGCACTTCAAGCAGGGCCACGAGCTGATCGCGGTCACCAAGTGTGAAATCGCCGATGAGTCCGTCGCGGTGGGCGAGCCGGGCTTGATCCTGACCATCGATGACGAGCGGATTCGTGTCTCGACCCGCCAGGGCGCTCTTGATTTGCTCGGGTTTGCTCAACTGAACGGCGAGGCGCTCACGCTCGATGAGGTTGTGCGTCGTCTGCATCTGGCCGCGGGCGAACCGTTAGATCGCCTCAGCCTGCTCGAATCGGAACGATTGACCCAGCTCTTGCGTCGTTTGGTCCGCAGCGAGTCATTCTGGACGCAACGCCTCAAACAACTCGACCCCGCCACGATCCCCTATACGACGGTCGACACTGCTCGCGAAACGCTCGATACGTTTGCCGAGGCGCGAATCGTGCTATCCGAGTGGTTCACGAACGAGGGCACGAACCGAGTTGAGCAACTACTGACCGCCGTGGGTGCATTTCTGGCTCGTAGCGGAGAGAAGGACACGTTAGACGTTGCTTTTGCGAGCGACGAATTGCGGCAGACTATCGCCGGGAACGAACTCTGGGTGGCACCGCATGTGCCGCTGCGGATCGCGATCGATGCTCAAGCCGATCTCGAGACGCAACAAGCGATCATCGCGGCGGAACTGGCCCGAGTGCAAAAGCATGTCACGTACACGCAGGATTTGGTCGGCCGGTATCCCGAGTTGCATGAGAATCGGGCTTTGGCGACGGGCCGCCATTTGCCGGTACTCATCGACGTCCGCGAGTCGCTCGAATCGTTCGAGCCGGTGAGCGCGTGCCCCTTGGCGATCGTGATCTCGCCGAACGCGTCGCACTTGCGTCTCGTCTACAACTCGCAAGTCGTCTCGTCCGAAGCCGCTGCGACGATTCAACGTCAGCTCCAGACCATGCTGGCCGACATCGCAACTCAGCCGCAGAAGCCGCTCGGCACGCTCGATATTCTCTCGGCAGCCGAGAAGCAGCGCGTGCTTGTCGATTTCAACGCGACCGAGGCGGCGTATCGACACGATGTCTGCGTGCATGAGTTGATCGAAGAGCAGGTGCGGCTGACGCCCGAGGCGACGGCGGTGGTGAGTGGTCCGCATTCGCTGACTTACGCCGAGCTCAACTCGCGCGCGAATCGCTTGGCACGTCAGCTCCGCGACTTAGGCGTGGGCCCCGATCGGCTCGTGGGCGTGTGTCTCGAACGCTCGGTCGATCTGGCCGTGGCAATCTTGGCCGTGCACAAGGCGGGCGGAGCTTATGTACCGCTCGATCCGCAATACCCGGCTGATCGCGTCGCGTTGATGATCGAAGATTCGGCCGTGCCGGTGATTATCACGCAGGAGATCTTGGCCGAGGACTTGCCGCCGCACGAGGCGCATGTGCTGTGCATCGACACCGATTGGCCCACGATTGCCGAGCAAGACGACGACAATCTCGCGCCGCATGCTACGAGCGCGAACCTGGCGTATGTCATCTACACGTCGGGCTCGACCGGCAAACCCAAGGGGGTGATGATCGAGCATCGCAACGTGGTCAACTTCTTCCTGGGCATGGATCAACGCGTGCCGCACTCGCCGCCGGGTGTGTGGCTGGCGGTGACGAGTTTGTCGTTCGACATCTCGGTGCTCGAGCTGCTCTGGACGCTGTCGCACGGTTTCAAGGTCGTGATCTTCCGCGGACACGACCACGTCGAAGCGCCGATCGTGACGCAAGCGACGACTCAACCGATCGACTTTAGTCTCTTCTACTTCTCGGCCGAGGAAATCGCCGAGTCGAGCGGCATCGACAAATACCGGCTGCTCATCGAAGGGGCCAAATTCGCGGACGAGCACAGCTTCAATGCCGTTTGGACACCCGAACGGCATTTCCATGCCTTCGGCGGTTTGTATCCCAACCCGGCGGTGACGGGCGCGGCGGTGGCGGTGCTCACGAAGCATGTGCAAATCCGCGCCGGCTCGGTGGTCCTGCCGTTGCATCATCCGATTCGCGTCGCCGAGGCGTGGTCGATCGTCGACAACTTGTCGAATGGTCGCGTGGCGATCGCCTTCGCTGCCGGCTGGCAGCCGACCGACTTTGTGCTCATGCCGCAGAACTACGCGAACGCCAAGGACGTGATGTTCCGCGACATTGATCTGGTGCAACGGTTGTGGCGTGGTGAGAGCGTCGAATTCCCCGGAGCGACAGGCAACAACGTCTCGATTCGCACGCTGCCGCGGCCGGTGCAAGGGACGCTGCCGACCTGGATTACCACGGCCGGAAACGTCGACACGTACATCGCAGCCGGTCGAATCGGGGCTAACGTCTTGACGCATCTGCTCGGCCAATCGGTCGAAGAGATCACGCCCAAGATCGCCGCCTACCGACAGGCTCGCGCCGAGGCCGGTTTTGATCCCGACACGGGCATTGTCTCGCTCATGCTCCACACGTTCGTCGGCTCAGACGACGAGACCGTTCGCAACATCGTCCGTGGTCCGATGAAGGCGTATCTCGGCACCTCGCTTAGTCTGTTGAAGAAATACGCTTGGGCCTTCCCGGCGTTCAAGCGACCGAAGGATATGTCGGCCGATTTGGGCAACGATTTCGAATCGCTCACGCCCGACGAGCAAGAGGCAGTGCTCGAGCACGCCTTCGAGCGATACTTTGTCACCAGCGGGCTCTTCGGTCGGCCCGAGACATGTCTCGAAATGGTCGAGAAACTCAAAGCCATCGGCGTGAACGAGATCGCGTGCCTGATCGACTTCGGCGCTCCCGAACAAGCTGTGCTCGATTCGCTGCCGTACTTGAATCAAGTGCGGCAGATGTCGAATCCATGTCCGCTGGCGGCTTGTGCGACGACGCCAAACATTGCGACGCCGGCCCACGACGAGTCGATCCCGGGCTTGATTCGCCGCTATGGCGTGACGCATTTTCAATGCACGCCGTCGATGGCCCGCATGTTGCTCGGGACCGATGCGGGACGCGAAGCGTTTCGTCACGTGCGAATCATGATGGTCGGAGGCGAGGCATTCCCACTCGATGTGGCGAAGGAACTCACCGCGCTCGTGGCTGATCGCGTTGTGAACATGTATGGTCCGACCGAGACCACAGTCTGGAGCACAACGCATGACGTGACTGGCGCTCCCGAGGTGATTCCGATCGGTCGTCCGATCGCGAACACCAGCATCTACATTCTCGACCGCAACGGACAGCCCGCGCCGATCGGCGTGGTGGGCGAACTGTTGATCGGTGGCGATGGTGTGGTGCGCGGCTATTTGAATCGGCCTGAGTTGACCGCCGAGCGTTTTGTGAGCGATCCGTTCGCCAACACGCCGGGGGCACGCATGTATCGCACGGGCGATTTGGCCCGGTGGCGCGAGGACGGCGTGATTGAGTTCCTCGGCCGCGCCGATCATCAGGTAAAAATTCGCGGGTACCGCATCGAGTTGGGTGAGATCGAGGCTCGGTTGGGTGACCACCCGGCAGTGCATCAAGCCGTGGTCGTGGCCCGCGAGGTGGCGGCAGGTGATCAGCGACTCGTGGCTTATGTCGTGCCACAGGGCAAATCGCCTGAGGTCGATGAACTGCGTGAGTCGCTCCGTCGCACGTTGCCAGACTTCATGGTGCCGTCACACGTGGTTTTCTTGAGCGAGCTGCCACTCACGCCGAATGGCAAGATCGATCGCAAATCGCTGCCGGCGCTGGACGTCCAAGCCCCGGCGGCTCCGACGACGACGTTTGTCGAAGCTTCAAATGAGCTCGAGACGTCCCTCGTCAAAGCATGGCAAGAGGTGCTGGCTCGCGAGCAGATCGGCATCGACGACAACTTCTTTGACATCGGCGGACACTCGTTGCTGGTGGTTCGTTTGCATCGCTTGATCGCGAAATCGATCGAACAACCCGTGTCGCTGACCGATTTGTATCGCTTCCCGACAATCCGAGCACTGGCGAGTTATCTGAGCGGAGACACAGCAAACGTCGGCGTACAGCAGAGCGCGGCTCGAGGTGCGAAGCGGCGTGAGGCGATGCACCGGCGAAGGCAGCGGTAGGGGAAAGGGGTGAGTAGGTGAGTAAGTGAGTAGGTGGAATATCAGCTCACGTTTGAGAGCTTGGGCTCATCAAAGGGCAAATTTAGCAACGAAACATGAACACGATCGAATCACAATCCACGGAACTCGACTCAGCCGCGATTGCCATCGTCGGCATGGCTGCGCATCTACCTGGTGCGCGGGATATCCGCGAGTATTGGCACATGCTGCGCCATGGCATTGAAGCAGTTCGGGACTTGACCGACGATGAGCTGCTTGCTGCCGGTGTGACGCCCGACTTGCTGCGCAATCCGCACTACGTC
>JAEUIL010000949.1 GCA_016794255.1 Planctomycetaceae bacterium
CACGGCCGTAGCGTCGCCCACGCCCGACTTGGCGCGGCGGTTTATCGACTACTTCGGCGCGCATCCGCTGGCGGACGAAGCTCGCGAATCGTTGCTCGCGCGCACCGGTGCGACGGAGTCCAAGCTGGAAGAGGAATTGCTACTCCGTCAGCTCGAAACTTCCACCACCCCCGACCGCTCGGGACAGGCCGTGGCTCGCGTCGCGAAACTGTTGCACGATTCGCAGCGCGGTTATGAAGCAGCCGCGTACATCGCACGACTGCAAGGTCCGCTCGCGAGCACCAGGTTGCTCGACGGCAAGACCGGCGCAGAACTGGTGCGGACCTGGTTTGGCGAGCAGCCGCCGGCGGCATTTCGCAGCTTGTCGGCTTGGCCAAATGGAAAGGTTGAAGTCGAACGGGGCAACTCGTCGACGATCCAGCAAGGCGTACAAAACTTTCCGATCGACGTGCGCGGTCCCGCCGGGCCCTTCTTCCAAGGTTGGACCGTCGAGTTGGTTTATCATCCCCAGCAAGCACTCGTCGCCAAAGATCGCTTGGGGCGCGAGCAATGGCGGGTCGCTGTCGCCGATCCGCAGAATCGCAACGGCTTCTTCTTTCAACAGCAGGCGCTCAACGCCGTGCGCTTCGACGGTCACTTGCTGGTTGCCTCGCTCGGCTTTCAGTTGATCGGCATCGACACGCTCGGCAGCGGCAAAGATGGCCCACGGGTCCTGTGGCGGCAAGACTTGATCGATCCTGTGTCGCGTGACCACGGCGGCATGAACTGGCGGCAGGTGAATCTCCCGTGGGGTGCACCGCGCATCTGGGCATTTGACAGCCAAGGCCGACCGCTCGGCGCAACAGGTCCGCTCACGCGCGATGGCGTGTGCTTCCAAAGGTTGCGAAACCTGATTTGCGTCCATCCCTTCACAGGCAAGACGCTATGGACGCGGTACGGTATCCCGCCCGGCAGCGAACTTTTCGGCGACGACGAATATCTGTTTGTCGTCACCTCGACCGGCGAGCGCAACAACGTGGAACAAGAAGCCACAGTGTACCGCATGCTCGACGGTCAAGAGTTGGGTAAACGCAAAGTCCCGCCGCTCGAACAACGGCTAATGACGCTCGGTCGCAAGGTGCTCGTCTGGTCGACCAAGAACGAGCCGACCGTCACGCTCCGCGATCTGTGGTTGGAAAAGGATGAATGGACCCGCAAGTTTGCCGTCGGTGCAAAGCCGTGGCCGATCGGCGAAGAAGCCGTGGCTGTGTTGCAACGCGACGGACAGTTCATGGTTCTCAACGCCACCGACGGCCAAGCGACGATCAACGTGCCGCTGCGCGATGAGACGAATCTTTCGGATCTAGCCGTGCATCGCTCGGCCGAGCGAGATTTTCTGTTCGTGAATCGACCGCCGAAGAACGGCGATGGTTTCGGACTGCATGTGGTGCCGCAAGGTGGTCAGGGCATTTCGGTACTCAACGGTTGGGTGTACGCCTTTGATCGGGCGACCGGCAAACTCGTTTGGGAGCGAGCCATCGAGCGGCGCAGTGTCTCGCATCATCAGCCGCCCGACCTGCCGGTGATTGTGTTTGCCTCGCTGCAGCAAGTGGCGGGCGGCAACGGCCAACAGGTCAGCCTGATGGCACTCGACAAGCGCGACGGTCGCGTGTTGTTCGACGAGAAGTTCCCCAATCAGGGTCCCGCCCTGGAAATGACGGCGGCTCCTGAGAAGAATGAGGTGGCCGTGCGGCTCAATCGTGGTCAGACCCGATTGACGTTTACCGACAAAGCGGTGCCCGCCGACAAGCCGGCCGAAGGCACCAAGCCCGCGGCGGAAGCGGATAAGGCGAAAGGAGACGAGAAGAAATGAGACGGTCTTATTTCCCAATCGCTTGGTTGCGAATGGTCGCCATCGCGCTCGTCGCGGGACCGTTTCTCGTCGCAACGCTGCCGGTCTCGGCCGACTTGGGCATTCGCGATCCGAAAGTCCAACGCGCCGTGTCCCGCGCTCTCGACTGGGTCGGCAACTCGCAAGCTCGCAACGGCAGTTGGACCGCCAATAATGGCATGTATCCGACCGCGATGACCGCCCTGGCCGGCATGGCGCTCTTGGGCGAAGGTTCAACCACCACACAAGGCAAGTACGCCGAGAACATTCGCCGCGCGGTGCAGTACCTCGTCAGCCGCAGTCGGCCCAACGGCTTGATCGGCGATCCGACGCGTGACGATCGGTACACGTATGGTCACGGCTACTCGATGATGTTTCTCTCGCAGGTCCTTGGCGAAGAAGAAGACGCCGACCGGCGCGAGGAGTTGGTCGACGTGTTGACCCGCGCCGTGCGATTCACCGGCGAGGCCCAGACCCAGGCAGGCGGTTGGGGCTACGTGAGCGCCAAGGACGGACATGGTTTCGACGAGGGCTCGACGACCATCACGCAAGTGCAAGGCCTACGCGGCTGTCGCAACGCTGGCGTCCCCGTGCCGAAAGAGATCATCGACAAGGCGATCAACTACATTCGTAAATGCACTTTGCCCGAGGGTGCCGTGCAATATAGTTCGCAAGGCGGCGGCGGTCGGCCCCCAATAACCGCCGCAGCGATCGCGTGTCTCTTTAACGCCGGCGAGTACGACAGCGACTACGTGCCGAAACTGATGAAGTACTGCCGCGAAACGCTCGGCGGCGACGTGAAAAGCGAGTCCAGCGGCCACTGGCACTACGCCCATTACTATTACTCCCAGGTCATGTATCGCGAGGGGGGCAAAACCTGGGACGACTATCGTGACAAAGTCTTCGGCAAGCTTGTCGGCGAGGCGACTCCCGACGGCTCCTGGAACCAAGGTTACATTGGTCCGATCTATACGACCGCCGTAAACTTGACCATACTGCAACTTGAGATCGGGGCGCTGCCCATTTACCAGAGATAGACACCTTTGAGATTGCCAGCGTAGCGGACACGGATGAACACAGATAAAGGGGATGAACAGTGATAAGAAGATGACTTTCGATCGTTGAGGCAACGAGCACCAGATGTGATTCGATTGTCATCTCGATCGCATCGTTTTCCT
>JAEUIL010000776.1 GCA_016794255.1 Planctomycetaceae bacterium
CGACCTCCTGCTCGCCGCGCACCGCCTCGGGATGTTGCGGCGCGATCGACATCGGATGATACGACCCGTACAGGATCGGTCGGGCCAGATTGTTGAACCCGGCGTCGCACAGATAGAACGTGTTGCTACCGGCTTGCTTGATCGCGCGGATCTCGGTGACTAGAAAGCCGCTCTCGCAGACCAAGTACCGGCCCGGCTCGATCTCGAGCCGCACGGCATGGCCGAAGGCGTCTTCGAGTCGCTTCCGAGTTACGTTCCACAAGTCGTAATAAGTCTCGATATCGACGAACGTGTCTCCCGCCTTGTACGGCACCGGCAAACCGCCGCCCGCGCTGATCGTGGTGATCGAACGACCAACATGCAGCGCGAGCTGCTTCATCGACGTGCAGACTTGCGACAGATGTTCGAGATCGGTGCCCGAGCCAATGTGCAAATGCAAGCCGCTGATGCCGATACCGTAGTGATCGGCGCGGCGCAGGCAATCGTCGAGTTGCTCGTGCCAGATGCCGTGCTTCGATTGTTCGCCGCCGGTGTTCGTTTTCTGGCTATGACCGTGACCAAAGCCGGGGTTGATTCGCAGCGTGATGTTCGCTCCCGGCTTGACCGCGCCAAGCTGATCGATCATGTCGGGCGAGCCGCAGTTGACATGCAAGTCGTGTTTCACGACGAGCTCCAGCGCGTCGCGATCGAAGATGTCGGCCGTGTACACGATCGGTGGTGGATCACCATGCGGCGAGAATCCAGCCGCCAAGGCACGATGCACTTCGCCGGCGCTCACCGCGTCGACTACGACACCATGTCGCCGCATCAAGTCCAGGATCGCGATGTTCGAGCATGCCTTTTGGGCATAGCGGATACCATCGAACTGCTTCAGATCGTTGATGCGGGCGATGATCGACGCGGCATCGTAGAAATAGGTCGGCGTGCCGAATTGCGACACCAACTCCGACACACGCACGCCGGCAATTTGATCTCGCAGGATCGGAAAGTCTTCGGCGGTCGCGGGTCGATCGAGTGCGAAGCGACTCATGGGCTCAAATTCTCGGTGAACTGCGGAAGCAAAACGAACGGGAAACGAACCGAGATTTTCGCCTTTTCAGGGCAAGTCGTCCAGGGGGCTCGAATGACTTGGCGGTGCGTTGGGGACGCGGATGAACGCAGATCAATGCAGATGGGGCGCAGATGATGCTTGACCGTGCGAGTCGGTGACAAATCAATCTTCCTTTTTTTGACGACCTATCATTCCTTCTACCAAGACATCGACCTGGGGCTACACATCTGCGTTCATCCCCTTCATCTGTGTTCATCCGCGTTCCCTACGCACCGTCAAGCCATTCGATTAACTTGCTGGCGTTCATTGGTGGCAATTCTCCCCCGGCTCATTCATAATCTTGGCATACCTGCCCTTGGTCTAGATTGGATAGCGGCTCATGTTGCGCCCCTGTTGCGATTGGAAAACACATTGCTTGAGTCTACTCGTGGTTGTCGCGGGGCCAGCGATCGCCGCGGCGGATGTGGTGTTGCCTGCGTTGTTCTCGGATCACATGGTGCTGCAAGCAGGCAAGAACGTCGCGGTGTGGGGAACTGCCGAGGCGAACGAAGCCGTGACCGTCACGATCGGCACGCAATCGGCAGAGACGCAAGCCACGGCTGACGGCAAGTGGCGGGCGACGCTCAAGGATTTGGCAGCCGGTGGTCCGCGCACGATGGTTGTTCGGGGTCGCAATACGATCACGATCAACGACGTGCTTGTCGGCGAAGTGTGGCTCGGTTCGGGCCAGTCGAACATGGCGATGGCCGTTCGTTCGACTCAAAATGCCGAGCAAGAAATGGCCGCCGCAGACTTGCCGAACATCCGCATGTTCACGGTTACCTCGAAGGCGGCGCAGCAACCTGCCGACGATTGCACGGGCTCGTGGGTCGTGTGTGATCGCAAGTCGGTGGGAGCGTTCTCTGCCACGGCGTTTTACTTCGGCCGCGAGTTGCATGCTCAACTCAAGGTGCCCGTCGGGCTCATCAATTCATCTGTCGGCGGCACACCGATCGAGTCGTGGATCGATGCCGAGGCGCAACGCGCTACTCCCGAGTTGACCGCGGGCTTTACTGCCGATCGCGCGGCCGAGGCGAACTTCGATCTCGCCGCGGCGGTGAGGCGTTACGAGACCGAACTTCAGGCGTGGCAGGCTGCTGCGAAAGCTGCGCGAGCGGCGGGCGACACAGTCCCACGCAAACCGATCGATCCCCGTGTGGTGCGCGAGCGGAAGGGTAACGTCGGCGGGCTGTTCAACGGCAAGATTCACCCCTTGATTCCGTACACGCTGCGCGGCGTGATCTGGTATCAAGGCGAGGCCAACAGCGCGCCGGACAAAGCGCCGCTCTATGGTCGACAGCTCGAGTTATTGATCACCGATTGGCGTCGTCGCTGGGGTGACGAGTTGCCGTTTGCGTGGGTGCAATTGCCGAACTACTTGGGAAGCCAACGAGCTTGGCCGATCGTGCGCGAGCAAATGTTGCAGACGCTGCGTGTTCCCAAGACCGGCATGGCGATCACGATCGACATCGGGGCCGAGCGTGACATTCATCCAAAGAACAAGCAAGATGTGGGTAAACGTCTGGCCACATGGGCTTTGGCGACCGTGTACGAACGCGACATGATTGCCAGCGGACCGTTGCCGCACAACAACGTGATGACTGAGGGCAACGCGCTGGTTGTAACGTTCGATCATGCCCAAGGATTGCGAGCCCGCGAGGGTGAGTTGGTCGGGTTTGAACTTGCCGGGAACGATGGCGAATGGCTCCCGGCCAAGGCCAGAGTCGATGGCACCCGCGTGATCGTGTCGCACGCCAAGCTTGCCGAGCCGGTGAGTGTGCGTTACGCCTGGGCCAATTATCCGACGTGTAATCTCATCAACGAGGCAGGCTTTCCCGCGACGCCGTTTCGGTTTGAGCGACACTCGTCGTCGAAATGACGACAATTCGGCGGTCGGTAGCGGCTCCTCTGCCGGCATCCGGGCTGATCGTAAGCTATGGTTGCGATACGGGTTGAGATCGCCGCCAGCAAAACAGATGCGGTCTCGGCACGCCGCCTGCTTTTCCATCTCGGGCGGTCATCGCCGCTTCGGGTGAAGCGGACTCGTCTTGGACCGCATCTCGAACCTCACTCGGGGAGCTTACAGCCATGACTTACGAACTGCCGGTTTGGTCTCACTTCTTGGGCACCTGTTTACTCCTGACGGCAATCGCGCCGACACGACCGGCCTCGGCCGAAGACGTGTTTCTCGCGCCGTCGGGTGCCTTCCCCGGTCAAATGTGGTTGAGCGAAGCCGGCACCGCGCCGCGCATCGTGCATCGCCGCGAGCCGCAAGCCAACCCGGCGTTTCCCCGCGCGATCATGAAGCTTGGCCAAATCGCCGTCGCGCCCGAGGGTAAGGTTTATTTCGCGAGCGGACTCGATGGCTCGATCATGCACCTGCTTGACCAACGGCACGAGATCCAGGTCATGGAGTTCGACGGACAGGTTCGCGACTTGGCCTGCTCGAGCGAAGAGCACACCATTTACTTCAGTGTCGTTCCCACGCCGCAGAATGGTGAGCCGCTCGCCGATGGCAAGATTTATCGTCGCGATCTGTGGGCCGGACGACCGACCGAAGTCGCGACCGTGCGGCAAGCCGATGTCGGCGGCAACTGGTGGGGAACGTTCACGATTCGTGGCGGCGTCATTTATCTCGCCACGCTTGACGGTCCGAGTCGCCTTTACAAACTGTCGGGCAACACGGTTGAACGCGTGTTCGAGCAAAACGTGTCGGCCGTGAAGGGCTTAACCGCTGGTCCCGACGGCGATTTCTGGTTCACGACGAATGACCAGCAAGTCTATCGCACCCGCGATTTTGTGACCGTGACATCGGTGCTGCGCGGCGACCTGAATTGGAACGACGTGTCGCTCCGCCAAGGTCACGAGAACCCGCGACCGTAACGTTTCGTAGCGCTACAAGCTGTCGTCACACCGAGCCGCGCGGAAATCCATCCGCCGCGGCTCGGCGCTTTTGGGGGCTTTTGTCGGCGGCACAGGTCAAAATCTTGCTGAGCCTCTATAATGCTCGGTAGTCATTCGATTGCCTGTCCGCTTGCGAGGTATGTATGAGCAGCGATCCCATCCGGCCAATGATTGTGAGTTCCGACACGGAACGCGAACAACGCATTCCGCCTGGCCAAGTGTTGACCCGCAAGTGGCCGGTGCTGCACGCAGGCAGCACGCCGCAAGTCGATCTCACCAAGTGGGACTTGCGGTTGTTCGGCCTCGTCAAGCAACCCGCTCGTTGGACGTGGGACGAGTTCCGTGCTCTTCCCTCGGTCGACGTGCGGGCCGACATGCACTGCGTGACCCGCTGGTCGCGATTGAGCATGACGTGGCACGGCGTGTTGGTGAGCGAAGTGATGAAGCACGTCGAGTTGTTGCCCGAGGCGCGGTTCGTCGTGGCACATTGCGAACAGTCGTTCACCACAAACTTGCCCATCGAATGGTTCCTGGCCGAGGACGCGCTCTTTGCTTGGGGCGCTGATGGCACTGACTTGAGTCCCGACCATGGTTGGCCGTTGCGACTGGTTGTGCCGAAGTTATATGCCTGGAAGAGTGCCAAGTGGCTGTGCGGCGTGGAGTTCTTGGCGCACGATCAGCCCGGTTATTGGGAACGCGGCGGCTATCACATGCGCGGCGATCCGTGGCTGGAAGAACGGTTTGGGGCGTGGTGATAGCGCTGGAGCAACCACATTGTTGAACAACTTGCCGGTAGATGCTGGAAACTGGTCACCGTTGTTTGCCGTTATCACAGTCAGCCAACTCCCGAATGTGTCTCCCCTCACTTTCCGGAGGTGCCAGCTTGAGTTAGCATAGCCCCTGAGATAGTTCGGGGGAGTTGCTTGTGGCGCAAACGGCTGAACAACTGGGAAGAGCGATCATCGCGGCGGGCTTGATGCCCGCGGACGAGCTTAAGTCGTTGTGGGCCGAGTTGCCGATGACCGATCGGCCCCGCGATGGCGCTGCGTTTGCGGCTTTGCTGGTCAAACAGGGCAAGCTAACCGACTTTCAGTCACAAGAATTGCTCTCCGGCTCGGGCGCGCCGCTCGTGTTGGGCGACTATGTGTTGCTCTCCAAGATCGGCGCGGGCGGCATGGGGCAAGTCTTCAAGGCCCAGCATCGTCACATGGATCGGATCGTGGCGGTCAAGTTGCTGCCGGCCGCGGTCACCCAAGACGAAGCAGCCGTCAAGCGTTTTCAACGCGAAGTGAAAGCGGCTGCCAAGTTGGCCCATCCGAACATTGTGCAAGCTTACGATGCCGGCAACCAACGGGGCGTGTGGTACCTGGTGATGGAGTACGTCGACGGCCGCGATCTGTCGGCGCTCGTCAAGT
>JAEUIL010000882.1 GCA_016794255.1 Planctomycetaceae bacterium
GACACTGTGCCGATTCATGAGTGAGCAAGGCGGGCTTTCAAATGACAAGCTCGACACGCTGGCCAGCTATCTCGGCTGGTCGATCGTCGTCGAGCCCAAGCCGGCCCCCAAGGTGCGAAAGGGCAAATAGCATGGCCTCGATCACCAAGCAGCCGAATGGCGGTTTCACCATTCAGTTCGTCGGGCTCGATCGTAAGCGTCGGAGTATCCGGCTAGGGGCGATCGACTTAAAGGCGGTCGAACTAATCAACGTACACGTGGAGCAGATTGTGGACGCCAAGAAAGCCGGCGTTCCGTTTCACGCTTCGTTGACCCGTTGGCTCGCCGGCTTGCCCGACTCGTTGCATGATAAGCTGTCGCAGGTGGGGCTCATCGACCGCCGCGAACGGGTGAAAGTCGTAACGCTGCGATCATTCCTTGATGCATTCATCGAGCGGCGGAAGGACGTCAAACCGGCCACGCGAGAGATTTGGCGGCAAACGGCGAACAATCTGACCAATCACTTTGGCAACGACAAAGACATTGCCGCGATCGATGAAGCGGCGGCGCTCGACTTCAAACAGTATCTCGTCGACCAATCGCTAGCTTCGACCACGGTAGCTAAGCGGTTGCAAACCGTGCGAAGTTTCTTCCACGATGCTCGTCGTCGAAAAGTGATACCCGCCAATCCATTTGCCGAAGTTTCGGCCAAGTCGCGCATCAATCTTGACCAGCGGCGCTTTGTGACTCGCGAGGAAACAGCAAGGCTACTCGACGCCTGCCCCAATCATCACTGGCGAACGATCGTCGGTCTGTCACGCTATGGCGGCTTGCGTTGCCCGTCGGAGGTGCTGTCGCTTTGCTGGCAAGACATTGATTGGGACAAGGGGCGAATGACCGTCCAAAGCCCCAAGACCGAATGCCACGGCAAGGCGAGTCGCGTGATCCCGATCTTTCCTGAACTACGGCCGATCCTGGAAGAGGCGTTTGAGCTGGCGGCCGAGGGCGCGGTGACCGTCGTCGACGACCGCTATCGTCGATCTTCGAAGGGGCCGAGCGGCTGGCGGAACTGCAACTTGCGGACGTCATTCCACAAGATCATCACCCGGGCCGGCCTTAACCCGTGGCCCAAGTTGTTTCACGCTCTGCGTTCCAGTCGGGAAACGGAACTGGCGGCCGATTATCCGATCCATGTCGTGACGGCTTGGCTGGGCAACACGCCGACCATTGCATTGCGGCACTACCTGCTGACGACGGATGCCGACTTTGAACGAGCATCCCGAGGGGACGGCAAGGCGGTGCAGAAAGCGGTGCAGCATGACGACGCACCGCGAGGAACTGACTCACCGGACGAAAGCCCATTCGCTGAAAATTCCGCTGAATGCGAGGCGGTGCGAATGGGTGCCGATCAAGAAAGCTGGGGAACTAGGATTCGAACCTAGACTAAAGCGTCCAGAGCGCTCCGTGCTACCGTTACACCATTCCCCATTCGCATCAAGCATCCGCCGGCAACGGCGAACGGATGACTCAAGTACTTTACGTCGAAAATTCTTCCGCGGCTGATCTGGACTACACCACTTTCGGACGAATTGTCGACTGCCCCTGATTGTATGCTTTCCTGGCTCCGGTCTCAAGTTCCAGTATCTGCGGGTCACGGCCGATCAGTTTTTCAAGATACCCAGAAAACGAAGTAGTTTGCGGGGTTGGTAAGAGAAGTCGCGAAGCGTACCGGCGATTTGTTTGTGGCCGCCCTGACGCAGCATGTTGATCACCACGTTCCGGAACGTGGCCAGGTTTTGAGGAGCGTGCCCACATTTGACTTGGCACTTGTCTTCGCCAAACGTCACGTCGCGAAGCCAATGATGACATGCCCACGGTCTGATCGGTCGTCAACGGATCATCGTTCGCCCCGGGAGCGACAACCGCCGCTAACACTCCGCACGGCCGATCAGTTTTCCGAAAGGTTGAACCAGTTAGGAGTTGAGATCGTACGGAGTGGAACGGATTCGATTTTTTCCTGAGCACGGAGGTGTTTTGTGGAAGCCTGCGCTGGGGAAAGCTTGCTGGCAATGCTGGCGGC
>JAEUIL010000893.1 GCA_016794255.1 Planctomycetaceae bacterium
GGCGCGACGCGGATCGTTGGACTGCGCGGGGCAGCTTTCTCGGCCGGATTCTTGCGCGGCGTGGGCTTGCTCATCGGCGGCCGCGGCGTGATCGTCGGCCGAACCGGGACCGGCTGACCGGCGTCGTTCGTAGAGGTCTTCACAGGCCGTGCGGCCGGGGGAGATTGAGCCGCGACCGGCTCGGCCACCATGGGCTCTTCGACTACGACCTCGGGTTCGGGCTCTGGTTCCGGGGTGGGCTCGACCGGCGGGGGAGCTTGCTTCGGCGTCTTGAGCACCGGCGGCGCTTTGGGAGCCAATGGAGGTGGCTTGCCACCAAGTTTGCCCACCGGTGGCAGTGAATCTTCGCGACGCAGCGGACCCGACAGCGGCGCAGGGCCGGTGTTGATCTTGGGACCAGCCGGAGCCGCGGGCTTGGCCGCTCCGCCCCCCTTGGCCATGAAAGCGCGAAAAACAGCCAGTTCGTCTTCCGTGAGACTGGCTAGGGCCGAGCCTTTGACCGTAATCCCGGCCTGGGCGAGCAGATCGACCAGCACTTTGCTGTCGAGTTTCAGTTCTTTGGCAAGCGTATAGATCCGCACAGCGTCGCTGATCTCCCTCGGCGGCGTGAGGTCAATGGCATCGACCACACACCGCGTCACATTCACAGGTTAGTACATAAACCGGGTCTCCTGTCGCTCGCAGCACACGGTGCCCGAGCAACCCACAAAACACTCGATCCTGGCGCTAGCTCGGTCCAGCCCCGGACCCACCGTCTCCGGCCACTTCACGCGGCGGTTCCGGCTGCTTGCCTTCGCGCTCTTCGAGATCGCGCGTCGCTTGATCGATCTTCTGCTGCTCGCGCTGGCGACGACGCTCTTCGGTCGCCGCAGCCTCGGCCTCCATCGCCCGCTCCTCGGCCAAGGTGACGATCTCGTTCACCTGGTCCTCGGTCAGTTCCCCCATCTCCATGAGGGCGTCGGGCTCGATCACAGATAGTTCATCGTAGGACAAAAAGCCTTCGCCGACTAGCTTATCTGCCAAGCCGACGTCGACCCCGGCCTTCTCGAGCAACTCGCCGAAGCCACCCACGGCCCGCTCGATTTCTTGATCGAGCTCTTCACGGGTCATGATCTCGATGTCCCAGCCGCACAACTTGCTGCCGAGGCGGACATTTTGACCGCGACGACCAATCGCCAACGACAGCTGATCCTCGCGCACCAGCACGATCGCCTTGCCCAGCATTTGGCAGAGGATCACTTCCTCGACCTCGGCCGGCTGCAACGCGTTGGGAATCAGGACCTGCATATCGTCGTTCCAACGGACGATATCGATCCGCTCGCCGGCGAGTTCGTCGACAATGTTCTTGATCCGATTGCCACGCACACCGACACACGCACCGACGCAATCAACGCGTTGGTCCGAGCTCGTCACCGCGACCTTCGAGCGATAGCCGGGCTCGCGCGAGATGGCCCGAATCTCGATCACGCCATCGGCGATCTCCGGAATCTCTTGTTCAAACAGTCGCTGCACCAGCGCTGGGCGAATCCGGCTGAGCACGACCTTGACGCGGCTGCCGACCTTGCGGACCTCGAAGATCGTGGCCCGAACGCGCTCGTTGGCGTGATGCGATTCGCCGGGGATTTGCTCGCTGCGGGGGAGAATGGCCTCGGTATTGGCCAGCTGCACCGTCGCGGCGCCACCTTCTTGCCGCTGCACAATGCCGGTAACGAGCTGGCCTACTTCGCGTTCATACTCATCATAGAGTGTATCGCGTTCGGCCTCGCGGACCTTTTGAATGATGACTTGCTTGGCAGTTTGAGCGCCGATGCGACCGGCGGTCTCTTCGGGATCGAGCGGCACACCGTCACGCACGCCCGAGACAGTGCCATCTTTGCGATCGATGTTGACGACGATTTGCGACTCTTCGCCGTAATGCTTCTTCAGCGCGCTAGCGAGCGCACTTTCAATCGCTTGAAAGATAACCTCTTTGTCAATGTTCTTGTCGCGATGGATCGCATCGATGATCCGCAGGACTTCGCTGGCATTCATTCCCGGTAGTCTCTTTCCCCGAAGCGGGGTGTTCGTATTTCGAATTGTCGGATTGTAGGTGAGCGCGTGTGTTGTGTGTCAGTCGTTCTCCCGTGTGTGCGTCGAACCAATGGGCCTTGGTCCACTCCCAGGTCAACCAGCCGTGATCACCCACGCGCCATTCGCGCGGGGGCAATTGACCGACCGTCGTGTCGGTCGCATCACTCGCCGCGATCTCGACGATCCACGGCGAGCCAAACTCAACACCACGGCCTGGCGGCGACACGCCGTCGCCAACCGGTCTAACCTGCAACCAAACGCGACTCCCTTGCGGCTCGACGGCGACAACCTGCACCGGTAGCGAAGCCAATTGAGCGGACTCAACCGGCTCACAGGCACGCTCCAGGCGCAATGTCTCCGCACGCTGCCCAAGGTAGACAGGATTGGGAACGTATCTTTGTACCCCGACGAGGGGCAAGTTGTCGACTCCCCAAGTCCGATTAAATGCCGAAAATGTTAGGAATTCCGCCTGTTCCGCTAGCGTCCCCCGAACGACGTTCAGCGGCGGCGAACCGACGAACCGGGCCACGTTGAGCGTCGCGGGTCGACGATACACCGCCAGCGGAGTATCCACCTGCTCGACCCGACCGGCCATCAGCACCGCGACCCGATCGCCGATCGCCAACGCCTCGCGCTGATCATGGGTGACGTAAATCATGGTGCAGCCCAGCCGGTCGTGCAGAGCACGGATCACCCGTCGCAGCTCGATCCGCTGCGGCTCGTCGAGATGCCCGAGGGGCTCGTCGAGCAACACCAACTGCGGCGCGTCAAACAATACCGTCGCGAGTGCCACTCGCTGGCGCTCTCCGCCCGAGAGCTGCTCGGGCATCCGATCGAGCAAATGGGTGACATCGAGCTGCTGGGTAATGTGCTCAAAATGCGTCGATTGGGTGATTGGCGGTTTGCGATTGCCGTTCAACGACAACTGCTTTCGCACCGGTTGATGCGGGATCAGCGCCGGATGCTGGAACGCGTAACCGACGCCTCGTTGCCACGACGGCATCTGTAAGACGGACTGTCCCTCGAACCGAATGTCGCCGGTCGTGGGCTGTTCGAGGCCGGCCAACATGCGCAGTAGTGTCGTCTTGCCGCTGCCGGTCGGGCCGACGATCGCCAGCAACTCGCCCGCGCCGATCGTCAGGTTCAAACCGTCGACGACCGCCGGGCCCTTGCCGAACCGCTTCGCCACTTGAATCAGTTCGATCGAAGGCATGGCGTGTGAGTCGTTAGTTGCCGTTAAGCGAATCGCGGACAGGAAATTGGCCTCATCATACTCGGCGATTCCGACACGAGGCAGCTTTCCCCGAACAACGCGTGTCAAAAGATTGATCCGTTCTCCACGGGATGCGACAATCTCGTCAGTCTCTGCCTCCCCAGCCCGCCCCGTGAGCCGCATCGATGTTCGACCCCACCCCGTCCGCCGCCTCGCCCCAGTCGCTCGACCGTCGTCAACTGTTGCAAATGGCTGGCAGCGCCCTGGCCACGGCGGCAAACTCCACCCAGTCGTCGGCCCAGGGAATTTCGGCGTCCGGCGTGAAACCGTTTCGGAACTATCGCGAAGTGCTCGCGCGGCTCGAAGCTCGCGGCCGCAAGTGGCGCGTGCTGGGCGCGGCTCCCGACGGCTCGCCGATCGTGGCGGTGAAATGTGGCGGCGACAAACTCCCGGCGATCTTCATTAGCGGCGGAGCTCACTCGACCGAACACGCAGGTGCGACCGCCACGGTCGAAGTGATCGAACAACTCAAAACCCAGCATCAAGTTTGGGTGATCCCCGCACGCGACCCGATCGGGCTCTCTGGCTTTCGCCATGCCCTCAGTCTCGGCCTGGGGCAACCGCCTAAGCTCGACTCGCACGAACAGCTCGACAACTTTCTCCGCAAACATGGTGATGTGCTCTACGATGCCGATGGCACATTGCTCGTGCAGATCGGCGAGCACGGCTACGCCAATCGCGGGCTGCTCGGCAAGTTCGAGAAAGGTGCGAAGTTTCTCGAACCGTTGCTCGGCCGACGCATTTGGTACGCCTCGCGTCGCACCGACACGCCGGGCTCAGGCCCGTTGGAACGTGCCTATACGCTGATCGTTACACCCGACGGCGAGATTCTGCACCTGAACCGCTTTCACGACACCGCCTGGGCTCCGGCCGAGGTGCGCTGCGTACGGCAACTGCTGGCCGAGATCAAACCGGCGCTCACGTTCGACATGCACGAGCACGATCATGGTGCCCATTACTGGATGTCGGCTCGACGGCAACGCACCGAGGAAGACGAAGTCTGGGAACGTCGGATGGCCGCCGAGGCAGTTCGGGCCGTCAAGGGAATGGGCTCGACGCTCGCCCCCGACAGTTACTCGCCAGGGTCATTTTTCGACAAGTTGGAACCGGGTGTGTTCTGGCTCGACGCCGGCAAACGGGGTCAAGGTCTGAACCTGGTCGACTTTGCCGCGAAGCATTACGGCCCGGGATTCACGATCGAAACCGGTATGCAGTGTCCGTTTGAAGAGCGTGTCCGCCAGCATCTGACGGTCGCCCAGACAGCGGTGAATGTGTTTGAGCAGCGTTACCGGTGACATCTAACAACGAGCGGGAGGCGTAAGCCTCCCGATGAGCCTCCTTACCATTCACGCCTGCTAGACGAATCACACTCAACTCGCCAAGTCAGATGGTGGCCTTCGCGGCGGGCAAAGTCATCGGAGGCCTGACGACCCTCGCTCGTTGTTGTGGAATCGCGACTCGACTCGGCCGCGCCGCTACATTAGGCTGAATTGGTCACGCAGCTCGCCCCCCTACCCGCTCGCATCCCCCTTTCGCTCTGAGGCCATCCGATGAGGTTCGTCGCTCGCACGTTCGTTTCGCTCGCCTGTTTGCTTCTCTTGGCGATCACGGCGCAGGCCGAGAACTGGCCCAACTGGCGCGGCCCGCGCGGCGATGGCACCAGCACCGAGGCGAATGTCCCCACCAAGTGGAACGGCAAGACGGGCGAGAATATCGCTTGGAAGGTCGAACTGCCGGGCAGCGGCCATAGCTCGCCGGTCGTGTGGGAAGACCGCATCTTTGTGACCGTGTGCGTCGAAGCCTCGTCGGAACGCGTGTTGCTGTGCCTCGATCGTCTGACCGGCAAAAAGCTGTGGCAGACCACCGTGCTCAGCACGCCGCTCGAAAAGAAACACACGCTCAACAGCTTCTCATCGAGCACGCCCGCCACCGATGGCAAGGTGGTCTACGTGACCTTTCTCGAAAACACGAGCGACGACGAGACGAAGAACCGCGGCAACATGACCGTCGCGGCTTACTCGGTCGATGGGCAGGCACTGTGGTCGGTCAAGCCCGGCATCTTCAGCAGCACACACGGCTTTTGCAGCTCGCCTGTGATCTATCAGGACAGTCTGATCGTCAACGGCGATCACGACGGCGAGTCGTACTTGGTTTCGCTCGACCGCAAGAATGGTGAGGTGCGGTGGAAAGTGGCCCGCGAGCACAAGACGCGCAGCTACGTCACGCCGATCGTGCGGAACTATGCCGGCCGCGAGCAGTTGATCCTCTCGGGCAGCAAGAGCGTCTGCGGCTATGACCCCAAGACCGGCGAGATGATCTGGAATATCGACGGGCCCACGGAACAGTTCGTCGCCTCGATGGTCGATAACGGCAAGCTGCTGTTCATGACCGCCGGCTTTCCCCAGCATCACATCCTGGCCATCAAGCCCGACGGCAAGGGGAACGTGACCGACTCGCATATCGTGTGGCGCACGAAAGAGAACTGCTCGTATGTCCCGTCGCCGATCATCATTGGCGATTACTTTTTGATCGTCGCCGACAACGGCATCGCGAGTTGCTATCTGGCCGACACGGGCGAGCGGCTCTGGAAGGAACGTCTCAAGCGCCGCTACAGTGCCTCGCTGGTCACCGCCGGTGGATTGGCTTATTTCCTGTCCGATGACGGCGAGTGCACCGTGGTCAAGCCGGGCCGCGTCTACGAGGAAGTCGCGTTCAACGAGTTGGGCGAAGCCAGTTATGCGTCGCCCGCCATCGCTCAGGGCAAGCTGTACATTCGCGGCGAGAAGCATCTGTTCGCGATCGGCAAGTAACCGTTGGGCGAGGCGTATGAATTCGTAGCCGAACTCGCCAGAGTTCGGGAGTCGTTTGATAGAGCCACCACCCGAACTCTGGCGAGTTCGGCTACTTGACCGTTCTCATGGTCTCAACGACTCGTTGCTTGATCGGTGTCGGCTCGAACCTCGGCGATCGGGGCGCGGTGATTCACGCGGCGATTGAGCAATTGACTCAAACGTCGGGCATCACGAACGTGGTTCTGAGCTCGCTGCACGAGACCGCACCGGTCGGCGGACCCGCGGGTCAACCGCCGTTTCTCAATGCCGCGATCACACTGGAGTCGTCACTCCCGCCGCTCGAAACTCTGGCGGTGCTACAGCACGTCGAACAACAGGCGGGCCGCGAGCGACACATCCATTGGGGCGCTCGCACGCTGGATCTCGATCTGCTGCTCTATGGCGACGCGGAGTTCGACGACCCGGCGCTGAGCGTACCGCATCCGCGGATGTCGTTCCGGCGATTCGTACTCGCGTCGGCGGTGGAGATCGCGGCCGACTGGCGACATCCGACCAGCGGCTGGACACTCGCTCAATTGTGGCGGCATCTGCACGACTCGCCGCGCATCGTCGTGTTACTTACGCATGACACCACGTGGGCGAGCACTCTGGCCGCGAGTGTGCAACGGCAGTTGCATGAGCTGCCCGAGCCGCCCGAGTTTGAACTGTGGATTCGTCCGCCCACTTGGGACTCGGGCGCTCTGCGACCCAGGCTGATTGTCACGGGCGCGGATGAGCCGCAGCGCGTCACCGGTCCGCAGTTGCGAGTGCGGCGCGACACGCTCGCAGAAGCGATCGAAGACGTTGCCGCCGCGATCGTGGCGAGTCACGCGTGATCGTCGCCGCCTTGACGGACGCGTGATGCGGGCGGAACAATGAGGTCGGCGCGAAACCGCAAGCGTGGTGTTGAATCTCACGGGCGAGGCGCGATTCTTTTGTAAGTGGTTGAGTTATCCATGCCGCATTCGCCGCCTCAAGTGATCCGCTCGATCGCCGAGTTGCGCCAGGTCATCACCGCAGCGCGACGCGCCGGCCAACGGATCGGCGTGGTGCCGACGATGGGCGCTCTGCACCCGGGCCATCTGTCGCTGGTCGCCGCCGCCGAACGCGAGTGCGATCTGGTCGTGGTCACCATCTTCGTGAATCCCACCCAGTTCGGACCCCACGAGGACTTTCAGAAATATCCCCGCACGCTCGATCGTGATCTCGCACTGATGTCGGCCCATCGCGTCGATGTCGTGTTCACGCCGGCCGTCGAGGATATGTATCCGCCCGGGGCTGCCACGATGATCGAAGTTGCCGGAGCGGCCGAGCCTTGGGAGGGTGCCTGCCGACCGGGTCATTTCCGCGGCGTGGCGACGATCGTGCTCAAGCTGTTCAATCTCACGCAGCCCGACGTGGCGTATTTCGGTCGCAAGGATTTGCAGCAGACGCTCGTCGTGCGACAGATGGTCCGTGATCTGGATGTGCCGGTCGAGGTCCGTGTGTGTCCCACGATCCGCGAGGCCGACGGTCTGGCGATGAGCAGCCGCAATGCGTATCTCTCGGCCGACGATCGCCGCGCGGCGTTGGTGTTGAGCCGCGCTCTGTTTCATGGCGCCGAGCTAGTGCGCGGCGGCGAGCACGACGCCCGACGAGTGTTGGCCGCAATGCACAAGCTCATCGCCGGTGAGCCGCGAGTGAAGCTGGAGTATCTGGCAATCGTCGATCCGGTGACGATGGCCGAGGTCGGACAAATAGACTCGCTAGCGTATGCCATCGTCGCCGCCCGAGTCGGCACGACGCGGCTGATCGACAACGAACCCTTGGGCGGTTGACGACGTAGGACCAGCGAGCCGATCCTCGGTTCGTGATACCATTTGAGATGGTGTGCCATGTCCACGTCTTCGTGGACATGCGTTTCACCGGGGAACATGGCCACGCGGACGTGGCCATGGCACACGACTTTTCCAAACGTCATCTGCGTCGATCGCCGGTTCGGCTTGCTGCCCTGGATGCATCGTCCTAGGCTAGCGGAGTCGTCGCTCGTCGTTCGCTTTCCTCCCCGGTCGGGACACTCATGCGGTCCGTGCTCATCTATCTGCCCGAGCAGTTGTTCGGCCTGCCGTTTTTCGGCTTCGGGCTGTTTCTGGCGGCGTGGTTGGTCGTCTGTGCGATCGTGCTCGTCGTGAGCGTGCGCCGACACGGCTGGAATGCCGAGACCCAGGGCTTTTTGCCGGTCATGGCGCTCGTCGCCGCGGTGATTGTGTTCGTCATGCCGAAGATGAGCGAGCCGGGGCTAGGGCTGCCGATCCGCGGCTATGGTGTGATGATGCTCGCGGGGATCGTCGCCGGCGTGGGACTGTCGCTGCGCCGGGCCCGTGAGCGCGGCATCGATCCCGAGCATATTTATTCGCTTGCGTTTTGGATGGTCGCCTGCGGCATCGTCGGCGCTCGGGCGTACTTTGTGATCAAGGAATGGTCGAACTTTCAGCGACCCACACTCACCGAGACGCTGCTCGCGATCATCAACATTCCCGAAGGAGGCTTGGTCGTCTACGGCTCGTTGGTCGGCGGTGTGCTGGCGTTCGTCGCCTACACGTTGCGGCATCGCCTCTCGATGCTCAGCGTGGCCGACATTGTCGCGCCGAGCATGATGGTCGGTCTCGCGCTGGGTCGCATCGGCTGTTTTTTGAACGGCTGCTGCTACGGTGGCGAGTGCGACTGGCCCTGGGCAGTGCGCTTTCCGTGGCAGAGTCCGCCCCATATCCAGCATGTCCGCACAGGCCTCGTGTATCTGCACGGCATCAAGATCGCCGCCGACGAGCACGACAAGCCGATCGTCAAAGAGGTCGCGGTCGATTCGTTGGCGGCGGCACAAGGACTCGCGGCCGGGCAACGGATTCTGATGGTGCAAGGCATGCCGGCGACGAGCGCGCGGTTTGTCGAAGATGCCCTGCTGAGCATCCCCGCCAATGAACCGCAAGTGACGATCGTGACCGAGGGGGCGACCGAGCCGCGCCGGTGGACGTTGAGCTTGGCGCATGAACTGAGCCGCCCGATTCACCCGGCGCAGCTCTACGCCGCGATCGGAGCGCTGTTGGTCGTGGTCCTGCTGTTGGCCTGGGAACCGTATCGCCGAGCCGATGGCGAGGTGTTCGCGATGTTTCTGGTCGTGTATCCCGCCTTGCGGTTCGTCGAAGAGATGCTGCGCCGCGATGAACCCGAGTACGGCGGGTTGAAAATCGCGCAGTGGATCAGCGTGGCGTTGATCGCGGGAGGAGCGGCGTTGTGGGGGTGGTTGCGGAGGCGCTCGGGAGATGGAGACGTAAGGGGACGCGGATGAACGCAGATAAACACGGATGGGTACAGATGAAGAACCGAACGAAGCGGTGCCTTAGCTGACTTGGGTAGTCAAAATCAGTCCATTTCTCCCCTTCTATCGCAAATCTGCTACCCTGTCAGCAGCGGTTGTACCGGTGGTAGCGACCGGCGACTGCCGAGCGACGGGAACTTTGTGAGCTTTGGGTGCGTCTCAATCGTGGAATCCCTGCCAAGCGACAACGAGCTGATCGATGCCGCCCTGCGTGGTCAGGCCGAGGCGTTTGGGCAGTTGGTCCGTCGTTATCAGGACCGGCTGTTCCATACCCTGTGCCAGATTCTGCTGTGCGAGGCCGACGCTCGTGACGTGGCCCAAGATGCGTTCGTGCAAGCGTTCGTGAAACTCGAATCGTTCGAGCGCAAGGCGGGGTTCTACACGTGGCTGTACCGCATTGCGTTGAACTTGGCCTCGACCCGCCGACGCCGCACGCGACCGAGCCAATCGCTCGACCAACTGCACGATCAGCACGGCAGCGAAACGCCTGACCGGGGTGAGTCGCCCGAGGCGAATCTCGATCGTCGCGAGGCGGTCGAACAAGTGCAAGCGGCAATTGCACGGCTGCCCGACGAGTTTCGCACGACCCTGGTCCTGCGCGAGATCGAGGGTTGCGACTACGACACGATCGCGCAGCTGCTGGGCGTGCCGGTGGGTACGGTTCGCAGCCGACTGCATCGCGCGCGACTACAATTGCGCGAGCTGTTACGCAGTGAACACGATCCGCTCGCCGCGCCCGAGCGCAAGACCGAAACGTTGAGTGAACATTAACATGACCGACGACGGCCGGCAGATATCCGACGACGAACTGATCGGTGCCATGCACGATGGCGAGCTGAGCGCGGTCGATCGCGCCCGGGCCGAGCGGTTGTTGGCCAGCGATCCGGCTCGACGACGCGAGTTGGCCGAACTCGCCGAGTTGAGCGGCAAATTGCAAGCGTTGCCGCGCGCGTCGCTGGGCGAGGGTTTCGCAGCCGAGGTGTTGCGACGGGCCGAGCGCGAGATGCTGACAACCGCTCGATCGACGCCGGTCGATGAACCGACGACGAGCATCGGACTGCCGCGACGTTGGTTGCCGCAGGGACGTCGTCCGTGGCTGTGGGCCGGTGCGGCGCTCGCCGCCAGCGTGGTGATCATGCTGCTCGCGCCGCCGGATCGTCAGCAAGTCGCACAGCAGCCAGAAGCAATAAGTCCCGTCGCTTTAACCACGGCCGAACACGAGTCGACGCGCGATGCGGCCTTCGCGCCGCGACCGATTCCGGCGGTTTCCGCGCCGATGAGTTCCCCCATGCCCGCGGCCAAGGCAGCGCCCGAGTCGCCGATATCGCCTGCGCCACCGGCTGCGAACTTGCCGCTATCGGCACCGGCTGGCGCGGCAGCGATGCCCGCGCAATCGTTGGCGGCACCCGGAGCGCAACTCGGCGCGGCCAATGCCACACCGGCAAATGAATCGCTGCACGAGCGACAAGTCGCCTCGCAATTGGAATCGTTCGGCTATGGCACACTGGTGAATCGCCACTTGGCCCAACAAGCGACGGTGGTCGAAACACTGAATCGCGACACGACGGTCGACGATACGTTGGTCGTCGTCGAAGTCGATGTCGATCGTCGGCAGCTTGAGACCGATCCGTTTGCCCAGGTGCTGCTCGACAACGGCATTCAATCCGCGACCGTGCCGCAAGTGCAACGGGCCAATCTGACCAACAATCTGCAACAGTCGCAGGTGGCACGGAGTCGCGGAGTAAATGCGTATGCAACCACCGCCGCGACCAGCGACACCGATCTGGTGTACGTGCTGGCCGGGGCCGATCAATTGCAACAAACGATCGCCCAACTTCAGGCAGGCTCGAACACATATCGCCGCGTAGTCGTGCGCGGCGGAACGAGCCCGACATCGGTTGTAAGTGAAGGAATCGAGCAGAATCGGTTCCTCGACGGAGTTGAAAAGACGCTGAAAGAGAAACGCGTCCCGGCCGACAAGCAGTCCGGTGACGGCGCTCCCGCACCGAGCGGCGGAGCGAAGTCGAACGTGGCGCGCGAGGCGGATTCGATCCAACGCAAGGCGACCAACGAGCCGCAAGTGGCGGACACCAAGCCTGCCGCACCCGCGGGACCGAACGGGATGAAAAAGGATCAAGTCGCCGACGAGAAGCGCGAGGCAGGCAAGCGTGCAGAGACCGACAAGCTGGCCAAGCAAGCCGCCCAACAGCGCTCGCGCGGTTGGTTCGGTCGGTTGACCTTGCCCCCGGCCGACGCGCTGCCGGCGAAAGATGCCTATTTCACGACCGATCAGCGCAGCGATCCCCGCCAGCCGGCGAGCGAACGTGGCGAAGTCGCCAAATCGCCCGAGAGCAAGCTGCAAGTGGCGAACCCGACGGCCGGCGCGAGCGGCGATCGAGCGCGACTCGCCGAAGACATGAAAGCCAAAGGGGAACTCTCGGCGGACAAACCGACGCTACCTGCGATCGAACTGCGATCGGCGGCGAACGGTGAGCCGCCGTTGCAACGGGCGTTGTTCGTGTTCCGCGTGGTGGACGGTCCCGAGTCGGCCGCGAGTCCTGCTGCTGCCGCCCAAACGCCTGCTGCAAGTAAACCCGTGCCGGCTGGCGCACCGGCTGCGTCACCGTCTCCACCCCAACCCGCCAAGCCGGCCGAACCCAAGTCTCTGCCAGAAGCCAAACCATGAGTGAAATTGTTTCGTCGTGCAACTCCGCCCCAGGCGAGGTGCCGGTCTTTACCTGTCACGTGATCATATCGGGCCCCGACGCCGCGGGTCGCTTGCATGCCGTCGCGGCTCAGTTTCCCGATCTCAAGGTCGAAGGCGCGAACGAACGCGATGTGTTGTCGCAGATGACGCAGCAGTTCAAAGTGCGGCTGGCGTGGAACTTGGCCCGCGGCGAAGCGATCCCCTGGGCCGAGCAACCCTTACAGGCAGCGCCGGGCGATCGGGAACGGTGGATCCCGATCCATTTGTAATCAGGCAAGGGGCCTACTTCTTCAACCGAATCGTCAGCGTCACCTTCCCCTTGTTGTCTCCCAACTCGGCCCATTCGTCCCGACAACGGACCCACAGGTTGCCGTTCTCGGGCGGAGTAAAATCGCCGCCGGCGCCGAGATCGAACGGCTCGCCCATCTCGAATTCTTTCATAATCATGCCGACGAGCCGCCCCTTGCCGTCGGAGGTGCCGGCCGGGCCGATCGCGTCGCCCCCTTTGCTCAACGTCCACGAGCCGCTCGTCGCCAGTTCGTAGTTCTTGTCGCTGGCGACCGTGGCTTGCGTCGGCTGCCAACCGCGCTCGGCGAGCACCGTCACGTTGCGGGCCACCGACCCCTGCAAGGCCAGGAACTTCTTCGACCAGTCGAACGCCGCCAGATCGCAACGAAACCCGTTGCACATGTGCGCGATAAAGAACTTGTACTCGAACGAGATGTGATCGGCCTGATCGCCATAGGTCTGCTCGAACGTCCGATTCTGCGTGGTCAAGATGTCGAGCCCCAACGGTCGGAAGCGATTCGCGTAGTTCGGGTTGTTGGCCAGCAGATGACACAGCGCCCAACGCCACGCGTAGTTCTGCCACGAGTCGCCGGTCTGTTCGCGATTGTTGACGATGCCTCGGAGCGACTTGATGTTCTTGCGACCTTCGGTGAGCAAGTACTCGGCCACGCCCGGGTGAATTTGCACATCGCGATTATCGCCGTCGCGAAAATACTGCCCCATCTCGGCCATCCCTTCGCTATACCAGACCGGGCCGGTGGTACCGAACGTTTGGGCACAATACGCGTGAACCGCCTCGTGTTGCGGCGTGCCATGGTCGGCACCGCAATAGCAGACCGCCGTCACATTGCCAAACTTGCGCGGCTTGCTGGGATCGTCGGGACCATTCGGCCCCAACGGAATACCCAGCGAGACCGTGAGGCCGCCCCCGGCCGCGACCATTGAGGCGCCACGTTCATCGAGCGACCCCGCGGGCCACGCCTTCATGTCCTTGATGACGTAGGTCTCGATCATCTTCTGCGGCGGCTTTCCCCAATAGCGACTGACGAGCGCCAGCATCTTTTCGAGTCGGTCGAGCAAGTCCTTCGCTTCCTTGCCGCTCAAATCGGTGTGCAAGAAGAACCACTGCGAGCGATAGTCGCGCGGGGTGCCGGCCGGGTCGGCCAATTTCCCCTGCGGGAACGCGCTCGGCTTGGGATCCTGAGCCCATGCCAACGACGGCAGACTGATGCCGGCGACGATCACCGCGATGAAACCCATCCGCGCCAGCGCGGCGATGCCCGAGATGCTGCGAACCATGAGCAAAATCTCCCCTCTGAGTCGTGAGCAAACTTGAAGGCCCGAGTATATCGCCCCGGCGAGCACGACGCGAGTTTTGATCTCGCCTGCAAACACCCAAGCCGGGACCTTTGGTCCCGGGGTGCGGACGTACCACGTTGGGCACGCGCCAGCGCGTGCCTTGAGCATCAATTCCGAGAAAGAGCGTCTATCTCGGTAGTCAATCCAGGCATGCGAGATGCGTGCCCAACGAAGGACGCTAGTTCTTGGCGAGCTTCGCTTGGGCCTCGTTGAGTTTCACCTGGCACGACTCCTGATAGCCCTTGATCGTCGTTGTCTCGATCGCTTTCTGAAAATGCTCGGCGGCCTGGGCGTATTTTGCGGCGGCGAGATAGACATCGCCAAGATGCGCGTGCCAGAAATGCGTGAGCGACTCGCGAGTCTCGGGCCCCGTTTGCTCAGCTTTCTTCGCAGCGGCAACGGCTTTGGTGTGGTCACCCGCTTTGCTCCAGAGCACGGCCGCTTGCTTCCACAACCAAGTCCGTTGAGTCGTACTCTGTTCGGCAGCCACCTCACGTTGCTCGGCGAACTTGGCGGCTAACTCGCGCTGCGCCTTTTCGAGTCGATCGCGATATTGTTGCGTGGTTGCTCGATCGAGCCGGGCGGGGCGAGCGAGTTCGGCCAACATCGCAATCGCCACATAGTCGTCAGCCTCTTTCGCCAGGATCTCGCGATAGCGTTTGACCTGTTCATCGACTTTGCCCCGTTGAAACAAGAACGACGCCAAACTGTTCGCCGCGGCGTTGCGATCGGTGAGCGAATCCGAGTAGCGGATCGTGTACTCGGCCGCTTCGAGCATCTTGTCGGTCTCGGGCAGCGTCCGATAAACCGGCAGCAGAGCTTGAAACGCTTTGAGTCGGAATGCGTTGTCCGGGGCCAATTGCAAAGCGGTCTCGAGCGGCGCGCGGGCCTTGTCGAACTCGCGGCGATTGATGTAGCGCACGCCCTCGCTGTAAGCTTCATCGGCTTGCGGTTGATTCTGAGCGAGTAGCGGCCCGGCCTCGACCCCGATCAGTAGCGCCACCAACGACAAACCGCGCAGCCCGACCATACCGCATCTCCGGTGATGATTGCCAAGCGATACGAAACCAGCCATCTCGGCTGATCTTAATCGGCGCGAGGCTGCCCGATCAACGAAATTCTCGGTTGCGGAAGCGAGCCTGCTGGTCAGGCCAGTGCGGCGAGTTAGGCTTGCTTGGCAAGCGTGCCACGCGCACCGTGCAGACGATCTTTGAGTTGCAGGAACGCGGTCTCGTAGTAGCGATAGCTCACTTCTGAGACAAAATACGTCCCCAAGGTGCACAGCACGAACGTCAGTCCGGGCATGTCCACGCCGAGCCGCGCGGTAATCGCATGCGTCACATGCAGCACGAAGGGATGATATAGATACATGCCGTAGCTCACGACGCCGATCCGCTTCAGCGGCGCGAATCCGGTGAGGGGACACAGCCCGTGGTCCTCGCGAATCACACACGTCGCCAAGAGCCCGGTCATCGCCAACTGCACGCCCAAGCGGGGCCAGCCCGAGATATCGCCCGAGCAGCTCGCACAGACGAGCAAGATTACCATCGCCGCGAGTTGCGAGCCGGGCAGCGACGTGCAGCGCCGGATCCACGCGAAGCTGCGGGGATCATGCAGCGCGTGAGCGAGTAGCACGCCCAAGCAAATCGGCGTGAAGGTGATCTGCAGAATCTCAAGATGCTGTCGGGCCGAGACGAGCCATGTCGGCCAATACTCCACGCCGCATTGAAAGTTCACGCACTGATTCACGATCACGAACGCGCCGAGTAAGCCGAGTAGCACATTTCGCCGGAAGTGTTTTTCTAGCGGTGGCCAGACGAGATAGAACTGCTCCTCGGTCGCCAACGACCAGGTGATCGCGAGCAGTGTCAGGTCCGGGAGCCAGTTCGAGGTGTACGTCAGATAATAGGGCAGCTTCTCGAAGAATGGTCCCGCCAGCGACGCGTCCGGCTTCAATACGCCGAGCACGACGGTCAACATGAACAGCAGCGCGTAATAGACCGGAAAGATGCGGAGCGCGCGGCGAACGTAGAATCGACCGAGATCAATCGTGCCGTGCGCTTCGCGCTCGCGCAGCAGTAGCGTGACAATCAGAAAGCCGCTGATGGCGAAGAACATGTCGACGCCGAGAAAGCCATGTTGGCCCAACGACAACGGACACGCTGCGCCCTCGGCATGATGCCAGATCACGGCCAAGATGCTGAGAGCCCGCAGCGCATCGAGCGCACCGAAGACGCGCGTAGCGCGAAATTGAGCGTAGGGCGAGTCCACCGTTCACCTCGGAGTCGTAACATAAGACACCGAGGAAGGTTAGCTCGCAGTCTGCACATCGCCCTGTCAACACGCTGCGTGGGGCTCACAGGCGTCAGGACCGCTACAGAATGCGCTCGTGACTCACGAGCAACCGCAGCGCGCCGTGCTGTTCGTGCTGTGTGATCCGCACGGCGAACAGATGCCGGCGGTCGGGGCACTCGAAACCATAGCGGAAGTAGACCGAGTTGTAGATTCCGGCAATGACGTCGCGAATACCATGGGCCACAATCCCGGCCTCGAACGAACCTCGCTCATGAGCCCGATCGCAAACGTCGAGATAATTAGTACCGACGCCGCTGTGCGGATCATTCGAGCCCGCCAGCCGGCCAAATTCGCGCCATGCCTCGTTGACCCACAGCAGATTGCCGAACTTGTCGAGCACGGTAATATGGTCGAGACGGGCATCGAGTTGTTCGCGCCAAGCCGGGGAAATCGGCGCGACCGGCACGATCGGTGCCACGGGCGTTTCCCATTGCAGCGCACTGCTGACTGCGAACGAACCACCAATCCACGCGCTGTCACCCATCTGTTCCGTCATGGCAAGGCCTCACGGTTCGAGAATTCGTTTCGAACCAAGGTGGGACCGGTTGGTGACCCGACCGATCCTTTTCCTCCGCGAAGGACGTTAGCGGTAGGGTCACGAACCAGTCCCACCTAGGACACTTGATGGTTTACGATAACGACCCATGACCGCTCAACGGAATAAACGGAACTTTGTAGCCCGCGCTTAAAGTTTTTTGCAGCGCATGGTCGACATGCTCCGATCGCGTAAAGAATGCCAGCGCGCGACATCGTGCTGAGAGCGACCCCTGGGGGATCGACGGCAATCAGACGCCGCGCGAGGCGAGCGGTTTCACGATCTTGAGCTGCGTCTCGTGGCGGAGATCGACAATCGCCGGATCGGCCCGCAAATTGCCTCGTTTCCAGAGTTCCACGACGGGCCGATCATAGGACTTGCCCGACGAGCGAATCACCCGGGCGACATACTCTTCGTTGATTGCTACGAACGAACCCACGGGAAACAGTCCGATCGCTTCAAGCAGAGCTCGAACGACCCGGGCATCGAACTTGCCTTGTTGCACGCCCTGCACGAGATGCTCGACGGCGCAGTACGGCAACATCGCCTTGCGATGCGGGCGTGGCGTGACGAGTGCGGTGTAGGTATCGGCCACGGCGGCGACTCGGGCCAAGAAATGGGTGCCGGCCAAGGTGCGTTTGCGCGGATAGCCGGTGCCATTGCAGCGCTCGTGCATCTGATACGCCACCATGCGAGCACCGGCGGTCAACAGATCGGCTCCCGCGGCGAGCAAATCGAACGTTTTCAGTGGATGCTTGATGATCTCGCAAAACTCGCCGACTTCGAGCGTGCGCTGCGAACCGACCAGTTTTTGATCGATCGCGAGCATGCCGAGATCGTGGATCAAACAACCCGTGGCGAGGTCTTGCAGCGACTGTTGGTCCAGCCCGAGCTGCGTGCCGATCGCCGTGGCCAGCATGGCCGAGTGAGCGCTGTGTCGGCTGGGATAATCCGAGTTGTACGGGTTGATGCCCAGGCAAACGAACACGTCCATGTCTTCGCAGGCATCGCCGAGTGCTTGATTCGCGGCTTCCGCCAGTGCGGGAACCGACGAGCTATCACCGTGAAAACAGCCGCGCAGTGTTTCTCGCAATTCGCCAACACGGTTCTCATTTTGCTCGGCGACATGGTTCGAGAAATCCGCGTCGTAAGCGACAGCCTCACGCGGCTTGACTCGGTTGGCAAACGGATTGTCGCTCACCTCGATTTCACTGGCGACTTCTTGCGACGTCTCGTCGTCCATGCGCTGTGATGCATCGGTCTCGGCCGGCAATGACTCGGTCGAGAGTGTGTCCGTGGCATGATCGGGGCTCGAAGTCCGCGCATAGCCTTGCGGTTGAAACGCTTTGACCCGGGGCATATCCTCGGGCGCAACGAACACTTCACACACGCCACGCTTGCGCAAGGCGGCGATTAGTTCGTCGGTGATCGCCAATCCAGCAGCCACGAGCTTCGTGTTCTTTTGATCGAAGATCGGGTTGCGCATCGTGGCGCCACGGGGCAATGCAGTTAGATCAATCGTGGCTGGCATTTCTGGTTCAGCTGTCAAAGTCGGGGTGTTCATCAGGTCCTGCCGCCGTCCTGAAACGCACTTGAGGCGAAATCTCCAGAACACATTCTTTAGGTACGTAGCATGGAAAGACCCTTGAGGCAGCTGGCAGCGGCCACAAAGTCGGCACAATCGGAGGCGAATCTTTCGCACTCCCGCGATTGAACGACGCTTTGGGCCGGTTATGCGGGCTCTGACGGACTCGCCGAATGGGCCAAATCAGGCGTGTTTTTACGATATTTTCGCGATTGGTTGCATCACCCCGGGTTTCGGTACACGATGGTGACGCCGGTTCTGACTCCATCGATTTACCTGAGGTGACTCCGTCATGCATCGCTCGCTGTTCTGGATTTGTGTGGCCCTTGTTCTGCCGCTGGTTGTCTATGCCGAAACGCCCAATACACTGACTGACGCCGAGAAGCAGGCGGGCTTTGAATTGCTCTTCAACGGCCAGGATCTCACCGGCTGGGAGCACAAAGACAATTGGAAGGTGGTCGACGGCGCCATCACCCGCGCCGACAAAGGGGGCAGCTTGACCTACAAGGTGAAGAAGGTCCCTGACAATTTTGAACTGCGATTCGACTGGAAGGTTGCCAAGGGGAGCAACAGCGGCGTGTACTATCGGCCGGGTCAGTATGAGTACCAGATTCTAGACAATCAGGTGCATGCCGACGGTCGCAATCCGCGCACGAGCGCCGCGTCGATCTACTTCGGCGTAGCGCCGTCGAAGGACATGACCAAGCCGGTGGGCGAGTGGAACACGGGCCGCATTGTTTGCCAGGGCACGGTCATTCAGCATTGGCTCAACGACACGAAAGTGGTTGACATCGATTACACCGATCCGAGCCGCGTCGATGAAGTGCAGTTGCTCAAGCGGCGCGGTGGCGATTTGGCGAGCCGGGGCGCGAATTTGAATCTGCAAGATCACGGCGATCCCGTGTGGTATCGCTCGTTGCGCTGGCGCGTGATTCCGGCAGATGAGAAACTCGATCGCACTCCGGTCACGCCGGCCGCGATCCCGGCCGATGCCCGTCAGCGTGAACTCGATTACATCGACCGGATCGAGAAGAGCAAAAAGAAGTAGCCGTGGCGGCGGCGGGTGAGCGGCGTGAGGTGTTCGCCCCGCGATAAAAATGTTCAAAAAAATGTACAAAATGTGTTGATCGCGGCCACCCCGCCCGATATTCTCACACCCATGATGAATGTCGCCACTAGCCCCGCGAATCAACAGAAGGTCGCCCGCGCGGCCCAGTTGCTCCAAGAACTCTTGGAGCGTTCGTTGAAACGTGGCTTTCACGGCACGGCCGAGCTCGTGCTCAGCGTGCAGGACGGGACTATTCAGCATATTCGCTGCCGAGTAGATCAGATCGACAAGTAGCGTCGACTGATCTCGGTTGCGTTCGCAATTCATTCGACAGACCATCCCCACGGTTTCGCACCGAGCCTGATTGCCCTCAGGTTTCGCGTCGGGGCCAGAAGCAGTTCGCTTCTCACGCGGCGCCCGAGTCAGGGCCGTTTTTTTTGTGTATGGTGAACCAATTATGCACGAAACGCTTCAGGAATTTGTCGACTCGCGCGGCGTCGCCGTGCGAGTCGACCGCGAACAAGGTGTGATTCGCGGCGTGAAGATTCTCGGCCTGGAATCGCGCAATGGCCGGAACTATCTGCCGCAGGCGCTCCGCGAGGCGATGCCGCTCTATGAAGGGGCCAAGGTCAATGTCAATCATCCGAAGGGGCCGCCGCAAGGGCCGCGTGATTATCAAGACCGCATCGGCGTTGTGCGACAGGTCGAGCTGCGCGAGCACGAAGGTCTATTCGGCAACTTCTATTTCAATCCCAAGCATCCCTTGGCCGAGCAACTCGCCTGGGACGCCGAGCACGCTCCTGAGAACGTCGGCTTCTCGCACAATGTGCAAGCCCGACTGGTGCGCAACGGCGAGCGGCACGCGGTCGAGGCGATCGTCAAAGTGCAGAGCGTCGATCTCGTCGCCGATCCGGCCACGACGCGCGGACTGTACGAGCAAACGCAGCCGGTTGATCTGGCGACAGTGACACTCGAGCAGTTGCAACAAGCTCGACCCGATCTCATCACGGGAGCGGTGACCGAGCAAACCACACTCGTCGCTCAATTGCGGCAAGAACTCGATCAACTGCGGACAGCGCAACTGGTCACGCAGCGCGAACAAACCGCGCGTCGGTTGCTGCAAGAGTTTGGCCTGCCTTCGCCTCACGCTTCGGATGCGTGGTCGCAGACGCTGGTTTCCGAAGCGTTTTACGCTGGGCTGCTCGCCGCTCGCGATGAAAGCGAGATGCGGCAGTTGATCGAAGATCGCGCCCGGCTTGTGGCTCGCGCCGGTACTGGCCCGCTCAATGCCAGCTGCGGCCGAGGCAAGCCGACCTGTCGCGATCAACACACGCTCGAAGCGATCCAAACGGCGAGCGATTCGCGACAGTTCGTGCAAGCGATCACTTGAACGATACGGCTCGTGAAGGAAGACATCAAACCACAGGGCACAGAGGACTCAGAGAAAGCAGTCGGAGTTATTGATCGGTGATGGCTTTGAAAGAAAACGCCGTCGCAACTATCTGGCTCCCATAAATCAGGATTTTCTCCGCATTTCTCTGTGTCCTCTGTGTCTCTGTGGTTCACTTCCCCGAATTTGTAACTCCCCCTCACCCCCGATTCATTCTCTCACTTCTTCACGTTTAGGAGATATTTTCGATGGCAGACACGATGCGATGGCGCTATGGCGAGACGAACCCGGTGCTGGTCCCCGTCGATTCCGCGACGGTGATCGAGATTGGCGACTTGGTCTATCTCGACACCGACGACGCCAAGCCCGCCTCGGCCCAGGCAGATCAATCGACCGAGGCCGCGAATCAAGAGTTGTTCCACGACAAGTTCCTCGGCGTGGCGATGCAGCGCTCACGCAGCGGCGATACCGATCCGATTCGGATCGCCACGACCGGCGTGTTTGAGTTCGTATGTGCCAGCGCCTCGTTTGAAGTCGGCGATCTGCTCGGGGGCGACGAAGCCAGCAACGGCACGGAGCTCGAAGATCAGCAAGTCGCCAAAGTCGCCACGGCCAATCTTGCCGTCGGTCGCTGTGCGCATCGCGTCAGTCCGGCAAGCACGCGTGTGTTAATCGACATCGTCAGCACCGTGATGCGGGGCGGTCCGCAAGTCGCCGCGTAGTCGCGCCATCCCACGAAGAACATCCCCTCAACATTCTAGGAGTTTCCTTAAATGGCAACGATCAAGTATCGCGAATTGAAGCGCCGCTATGACCTCGATGGTCCTCAACGCACGACGGTCCATTTGAGCGAGGCGCTCGAGCAAGGCCAACTGCGGCCCGAAGACTTTAGCTTGCGTGACCTGGCCGAGGCGCTCGTGCCCGACGGCGGTGAGTGGGTGCGCTCGTTGGACCCGCGCAGTGCAGCGGGCTCGGCGGTACTCGAAGCAGGCGAAGCGGTCGACACCACGGCGTTCCTTAACATCGCCGGGCAAGTCGTTTACTCCAAGATCATGCAGTCGTATCGCCAAGAAGCGTTCGTCGTCTCGAATCTGGTCGAGACCATCCCGACGAAGATGGACGGCGAGAAGATCCCCGGCGTAACTCCGATTCAGGGTGACGCGGCCGAAGTGAAGCCCGGCATGCCGTATCCGAGTCTTGGTTTTGGCGAGGATTACATCGAAACTCCGTCGACGACCAAGCACGGCTTCATCGTGCCGGTCACGAAGGAGGCGATTTTCTTCGATCGCACGTATCTGGTGCTCAGTCGAGCGGCCGAGGTGGGCGAGTTGCTTGGTCTTAACAAGGAGAAGCGACTCCTCGATGTGGTCACCGGCGTGACGAACAACTACAAGTGGAAAGGGATTTCGCACAACACGTATCAGACCGCGACGCCGTGGATCAACGTCAAGGCTGGGAACGAGCTGGTCGACTGGACCAGCGTCGACACGGCCGAGCAGTTGTTTGCCGAGATGCTCGATCCGCACACGGGCGAGCCGGTCTTGATTCGCGCCAACACGGTGCTGGTCATGCCCGCCTATCGACATGCGGCGCTGCGCATCTTCTATGCTCCCGAGGTGCGGACCGAGAGTGGTGACACCGCCACGATCGCGGCCAATCCGCTGGGCAACTACCGCGTGTACGACAGCCGGTTGGCTTATCGCCGGATCGTCGCCTCGGGCGTGGCGGCCGATAACGCGAAGAAGTGGTGGTTCATGGGCAACTTCAAGAAGGCGTTCGCTTGCCGCACAAAGAATACTTCGTTTCTTCACCGAGCGGAGACACGATAATCGCTGCAATTGGCTGTGTTTTCGGCCATTTCTTGCCAGTCGGCTCAAACTCCAATCGAATTTCCTTAATTACGTGTCGAACCGCCTCGGCCATTTTCAGTGCCTCTGTCGTACCGTCGCCTTCTAAAGCTGCTCTAGCCGCAGTCGTGACGTTTAGATGGTCGGACAGCCCCGCCATGACCGCATCGACCTCATCCGAGTAGTTTTTCAGTTCCGCCTCAAGCCGATCCATCTGTTGCTCGATTTGGACCAGCTTTCGTCCTTGCCGCTCAATTTGCCGTTTGGCAGATTTGGGAAGATTCATGATTTGATCCCCCAATACCGATGCTTCCCTCTCAAGTCGCTCCAGCCTCGTTCGTCGTTGTTCCTCAGACTGATGAAAGAAGCCACGGTACCTTTCCTGCAATTCTTTTAGGGCTTCGTCGTGCTTCGATAGATTTTCGACTGCATCCGGGCTTGTGTCGTGTGCAACCCGATCCAGAATGTCGCATGACCATCCCCATCGGGGGTCGAAGATTCCGAGAGCCGGATTGGGAACTGCCAGATTTCCGGTTGCTGCGTCACACATTTCGGCCATACGGTCGATGCTCGCAGTCACCAAGGAAATGTTCTGAGAGTGCTTCTCGTAGTACGGTTTGAGCAAATCGAGATTGCCCGTCTTATAGACCTGGATGAACGTCTCCAGTTCCTTCCCGACATCGGCGACATATTGCTTGATGAGGTCCATCAGGTCGGCGTGGGCAATGCCGTTCCGATCACACGACTGAGGGGCGTCGGCAACGTCATAGGCGCTGACCGTTTTGCCGTAGGATGAGCAAAGATATTCCCGGCGTACCGCCCACGCCTTCATCTTTTTCCCGCAATGAGCGCAGTGGAGCAGGCCGGTCAGAAACAAATTTGGATTCTTTGGCGCTCTTTTCTTGTCCGGCGTTTTCGACAGCTTCTCTTGCACTCGATCCCAGATCGTCTTGTCGATCATCTCCGGGAACAATTGACCGGACATCACCCACTCCGATTGCTTTCGACGGCGTTGCTTCTTGTCGCTGGATAGCACGAGTTCACCGTCTTGAAGGTCGAAATACTTGCCGTTGAAAACTCCGAAGGTCCGCTGAGTCCCCAGGTAGATGGGGTTTCTGAGAACATCGACGACATTGTTGTGCGTCCATCTGTCAGCGAGTGGCTTGACGCCCATCTTGTTCAGGAGTTTTGCGATGCGCAGTGGAGCAATAGTTTGGCCGGCATACGTCTCGAAGATGAAACAGACGGTTTTGATTCTCTCGTTTTCCTGGCTCGGTCGCAGTTGAAGAATGTCGTTGTTATCGGCAGCGGGAAAATTGTTCTTGCCGTCAAATCGCTCGCTCCGGCCATCGGGCCATACTCGAAGTCGTTTTCGCTTGCCGAGAAATACGACTCTCCACTTCTCACGCATCCCTTGGTCGAAACACACTACATCGCATCCGAATGGAGGGTAGCCGCCAAGCCAGTCGCCCCGCTTCGCCCGTTCGATGCGATCCTTGACGACACGCCAGGATTTTTCCTGTACCTCACGGGTTGACGTTTCAGCGTTCATGCCGCCTTCGATGAACGACATCATGTTGTCATCGGTGAAGACTTTGCCATCAACGGTCAGAAAAATGCACCGATGCTCTCGTAGCTGGTGCATGAAGGCGATGAACTCATACTTGTCTTTTGTGCCAAACCGATCCTGGCGGTCGCTGACGATCCATTGGATTAGCCCTGCCTCGACAGCCTTTAGCATCCGCTGGAACTCTGGGCGCTTCTTTGCCTCGTCTCTCGCCCAATCCGTGTCCTCAAAGCGGAACTGGCGGGGAATAGACAGGCCCGTGTCGGTCAGGAAAGCGTCAATTGAAGTGTGTTGACGATGCGTATCTTGGTCATCGGTTGAAACACGGATGTAAGCAGCCCCGTTCCCCGTCAGCCGATTGATGAGTTCTCGGTTCATGACAAAGCTCTAGTGAGAAAGTCGGAAATTGAACGACGACCCGCAGGGAGATCATCCGAACCGGGCAGAATCGACGGCAAAGAGCCTGACCACGCTCGTCCAGACAACCCCCCTCCCCACACGCCAAGTGCGGGAGCGAAATTGCCTGGAGGGGGTCGGGCCGTCGTCCCTCACAAGGCACCGGGAAGCTCGCTGAGCGGCCACAAAAAGAAATTCCCGGCGATGGCGTGATTCTACCACGGTGATGGCGGATTTGTAAAACCGCCATCACCCGCCAGTTGTCTTCCGACGCTGACGGGCAGCTTGAACGCCTCGCTTGATCCGCTGACCTCGTTGCTGCGATTCCGTCTTGGACGTATGACACTTCATCATCTGGGCGATCAAATCGCCCACGCCGATCTCGCCATTGCTGACCGTCACGATCTTCACGCCGCTGGCCTTGAGTGCCGCAAGAATCGCCAGCGCATTCTGCCGAGGAAGCCGATCAACGTCGGTGCAGAGCAAAACCTCTGCGCCGGATTCTTCGAGCAGCTTCGACACGCTGGCCTTCGTGCCGTCGTCTCGGTACTCGGCGACGATTTCGTGCGTCTCGCCGAACTTGGAGATGATGGCATCACGTTGGCGTTCGTGATCGCCAGTGGTCGATCTTGTGAAGAGCATGGCCTTCGTCATGATTTCGGTTCCTTTTGATTGCTGACACTCTCGTGTGCCGAATCTTCCTGTAACACTTTTCTTCCTTCCAACATCGCCAGGACTTGCTCCCGGCTGAGCAGCTTGGAGTCTTCCTCGATCCACTTGCAAATCCACCAAACAGGCGACAACTGTCCGAAGCTGGTGAAACACTGCTGACAGATGAAAAAGTCAGCGAGCGGGTCATCAATCTTGAAAGCCTTGGCGATGTTCTCTTCGCACTCCTTGTCGGTGCTAATTCTCCAGACGGGTGAATAGCAGAAATCGCCGTTGATGACGTTCGGATTAGGAATCAACTCGCCACACGCCGGACAGGTCAGCGGGTTGTTGCTGTCGATGACCGTGCAGTTCCAACCTTTTACGTTCATTTATCGTGCCTCCTCCAGCCACCCCTCGCTCTTCAACCCTTGGCACTGGCTGCACTCCTGCAACGGCGGAAACACGTAGTCTTCGGGTAAGACCTCGCTGGGAATCCCACAGTGGCGGCAGTAGAAGTACATGGGCGATCCGGCAGGCAGATCGGCGTTCTCGATCTTCTCAATTTCTGATGCGTAGAGCCGACGCCGAGCGAATTGGTTGAGGGCCAAAATCATCGTGGGGTTGGGAGTGGAGTGCGTCATGGTCTTCATTTTGGTTTTCTTAGGCCGGACCGCCGTTCCCATGTTGCCCACTCCTTTGCTTCAGCACGATGTTCTTTCTGACGAGCCTGTTCGTGTTCTCGCCTCTTGATTTCCTGCCGCAGTGCGTCAATTACTTTTGGACGGTAGTAATGGGCAGTTACGTCTTTACGGGAATGGCCGGTTCCAGTCGTGTATTGGTGGATGTACGCAGGCCCGATACCGAGATCGGCGAGCATTGCCCTTACGGCGGTTTCCGACAATGCCACCCTCTGAGCCATATTACTGACCATGATGCAGTGGCTTCGGATGAATCCAGCGAGTAGCTTCTCAACGTCGGCATTGGCTGGGGTGACGAGCAGAAGCTCATCCAGCGTCATGGCCGTCAGCCGTTGCTTTTCTGAGGCAAGTAACGCACGTCGGAGCTTGTTTGCTTCTTTGCGTTGTCGCCGCTCGACCACCCCGCTTTCCTTTTCGGAGATCATCACCGTAATCAGATTTTCTTCCCACTGATTTCCGTTGCGCACCGCTTCGGCCAAAAGTGCCTTCAATCCCGGTAATCGTTTTCGCAGGTGACGACATCTATATTCCTGCTCCTTCGCAGCCTGCCTTCGGACAATTTCCGACTGTCGAGCTTCATGACACCAGGAGCCACCGTCGTCAGCCAACGGAAGTTCTTCGACCGGGAGCTTTTTCAGTCGTTCGCAATACTCAACTTGCAGAATCTTTTGTTTCTGACGCAGGTGATCCCGAATTGCCTGACTTGCGCCAGATGGTACGGGAAGGTCTTCGAGTGTGACCTGACTGAGAAGACGCTGCCATTCCTCGCTGTCGTGCATTAGTGGCACGCCGTTGATGGTCCCTACTTTCTGCCCAGGTATCTTTTCAATGGTCTGAATTACGGCGTCGGGACTGGCTTTTAGGTTCATTTTCTGTTCCTTCTGTTTTCTCTTATGGGCGGTGGTTGTCGATCTGTCTCATCGAAGGCCGATTACGGCCTTCGGTATCCTGCGTGTTTGTGCGGTGCGTCTGGCAGTGCGGTTGGCTTCCGATGGCTGCCATTCCGAAATTCTGCCTCGGTATTGAGGAGGATGAACTTTGTTCCAGCACGCTCGGCTGCGACTAAGACCCAGGTCTGGCCGTTTTCAGTACGGAGCGTAGATGCCGGAACAGTCTGTAATGTCGCAGAGTGGTGAAGTGGCGTTTGGGCCAATATCACATCCCGCTTTTCTGCAACGCCCCAGATAATGGTTGCGAAGTCTGACGACTCCAAAATGGCGACATTAGCTCGAAGAAGCACATACTGCCCATCGAGGCAGCGTATCCATAAATCCACCAAGGCCGAACGGTCAGCCTCGGCGGGAATTTCCTGGCTCAGTTCCCAGAATACGGCGTCATCTCGGCCAGTTATTTCGGCGATACAAATCAGTAGTCCGTTTTTTTGGCAAAGAATCTCACCTGCTCGACTTGGTAAGTTCATTCGGGTTCTCTCTGCGGTTGATCGCTCAGAGGCCACGGCGAGATGTTCCGAAGTTCGGCTCTCGTCATGAATACGACATGGAACTTCACCGCCGACAATCGACGTACCACGATGTTC
>JAEUIL010000931.1 GCA_016794255.1 Planctomycetaceae bacterium
TTCCTCCAGAACGCGTTTTCGACCGTCAGCCTCAGCGCACGCGACTGGCTGTTTTGCGCCACCGTCGGCAGTTCCGTGCTCTGGCTCCGGGAGGCGGGGAAATGGATCGCGCGGCGCCGGGCAGGACCAGCGGAAACCTCCACTTCGCCAGTTGCCCAGGGTTAGTTCTGGAGCGCGACTCGGACCGATTCGGCCAGCGGTGTCGTCGGCCGTCCAATCAGGCGACTCAATTGCCGGCCTTCGTTGAACAACGCGTCGTTGGCGGCGCTCGCATCCCAACTGGCGATGCCCGATGCCAGGCCCTCGGGCAGTCCGGCCTGCAACAGCACAGCGCGATATTCGGCCGAGGGCAGGTCCCGGTAAGGGACGGTCTTCCCCGTCTGGCGCGAAATCTCCGCCGCGAGATCGGCCAGCGTGTAGGCGGTGTCGCCGGCGAGTTCGATCACTTGTCCGGGCAGTTGCGGATTCACGAGCACGACGGCCGCCGCTTCCGCGTAGTCCTGGCGCGCCGCCGAGGCGATGCGACCCTTGCCCGCACTGCCGAGAAAAGCGCCGTGGGCGATCGCTCCGGGAATGGAGGCGGTGTAGTTCTCCGTATACCAGCCGTTTCGCAGGATGATGTAAGGCAGGCCCGAGGTCTTGATCATGGCCTCCGTTTCGACGTGTTCCGGCGCGAGATCGAGCGAAGAAGTGTCGGCCCGGAGGAGGCTTGTGTAGACGAGGAGTTTTACCCCGGCACGTTTTGCCGCGGTGATGACATTGCGATGCTGCGCCGCGCGCTGCCCGACTTCGCTGGATGATACGAGTAGGAGCTTGTCCACGCCGGCGAGGGCCTTTTCGAACGCGTCCGGATCAGTGTAGTTCGCCTGCCGCACCGAAATCCCCCGGTCGGCGAGGTCAGCCGCCTTGGCGAGGTTGCGCACGATGGCGACGACTGAAGTCGCCGGGACTCTTTTCAGCAGGTGCTCGATGACCAGGCTGCCGAGTTGTCCGGTGGCCCCTGTGACGGCAATAATTGGTTGGTTCATGCCCCACGTTACACCGTAGCCGGCTTGGCGCATACTGCGGTGACCGGATGCGAGCCATGCGTGTACCGCATGCCTTGCACGGTCGGGGAACACGAGGGAGGAGCGCTCAGCTTGCGTTGTTGGGTGTGCAGTTCAGGATGGCACGGGTGAACCTCGATCTGCTGCGCTCTTTCTTCGCGATCTCCGAATTCGGCAGCCTCAGCAAAGCCGCGGAGCAGATGCATGTTTCCCAGTCCACGCTCACGCGGCAGGTGCAGGCGTTGGAAACGGAGATTGGTGGTCAGCTGCTCGAGCGTGGCCACAGCGGTGTGGCGCTAACGGCCGCGGGTCATGCGCTGCTCGAAGGCATGCGACCGGTGGTGGCCCGGGCGGATATTGTCGTCTCCGAGGCACGCAAGCTGGCACTCGGTCAGAGCGCGTCGTTGCGCATCGGCTACATCATGTCGGCCGCCGGCGAGTATCTGAACCCCGCGCTCGCCGCCTTGCGCCGGTCTCACCCCGAGACCAAGGTCCGGCTGGTGGACCTTTCGCCGGGCGAACAGATCGCGGCCCTGCGCCGGGGCGAACTGGACGTCGTGTTGCTCGGCAACACCAATGCAGCGATTGGGCGCGAATTTTTCGTGCGCCGGATCGCCACTTTGCCCGTGGTCGTCGCGCTGCCGGAAAACCACGCCCTGGCGGAGGGCGAGGATATCGCGCTCGCCGATTTGCGCCGGGAATTGTTCGTCGGTGCGCATCCGGACGACATCCCCGGTTTCAACCCCTGGATCATCCAACTCTGCCGCCGTGCCGGCTTCAGGCCCAAGATCGTCGAGAATGCCGACAGTCTCACGCACACCCTCTCGCTGCTGGTCGCCGAGAACGCGGTGACGTTGCTCCCCGGTCTGGTTTCAAAGTTCAAGGTGCCGGGCGTGGCCTTTCGTCCGCTGCGCAGTCCCGCCGTGAAATGGGATCTTCAGGTGGCATGGCAGCGCGGCAAAATCGCGGAGCCCGTCCGTGAACTCGTGAACTTGTTGACCAGGAAGTAGCGCTGCCGGGAACTGCTCTTGCGGTTCCAAAAGCCAAGCTGAGAAATATTCTACGCTGCTCCGCTCGGGCGCTGCTCAAACGACACCGATGCGAATCCGGCATGGTGCATGAGCTCACGCAGCACGAGGACGGCCGCGGCGAAGCTTCGACTTTCCGGAATTCCCAGTTGCGTTGCCGGCGCGCCATAGGCGACGGATGCAAGGCGACCGAATACGTCTTCTACCGTCGAAATTTCAAGTTCCACCGTTTCCGCATCGGGCGAGCCCACGGCTTGAAGAAGTGCGTTGGTCGGACCGCTTTGAGCCTGCGAAGCCAGCCCGTCACACGGCTTCCGAACTCCATTTCCAGCAGGGGTCATGTGGCGCCAGAGGTTCTGAACTGTGCTGGATCCAAAGCGACAAACCGATTTCTGCCGGATACCCGGCATAGATCTGCCTTGTTGCGATAGCGTTACATCCCGCCGAACGCGGGTTGGGTATTCTGTTTTGCGATCTGGGCCGATGACCCTAGCCGCACCGCGTCGATTATTTGCTCAGTCCAATCTGCTTCATGAAAGTGACGAGGTCATACATCAGGTTCTCCTCGACGATCTGGCCGTTGTCCCACTTGGCGACGGTGTAGAAGTCGACTTCGAAGGATTTACCGGTGGGTGGAATTTCGCTTCCATCAGCATTCTTCATTGGCCCCGTCATGGTGCCGCGGAAGCGTGCGACCGAACAGGTCCAATCGCCCGACGCGAAGAAGACCCGGTAGGGCCGGTTATCCAGCCGCTGATCGGGAAATGTCTTCCAGAAGTCGATCGACTCCTGTGTGTGCGCCTCGATACCGACCGTTGGCTCGGTCTTGCCGGGCCAGCGAACGATCACGTCCGGCTTGTGCCGAGCGCGGAACGTCTCGATGTCCTGGTTGTTCCAGCCATCGTCCAACGTCTGCATGAGGTTCATGTTTCGTTGTTCAGTGCTTGTGGGCATCTGATCTCCTTGGTTTTTCCAGTGGATTTGTTGACGAAATCTCGCGTGCCGCAAAGAGACACGCGTTCCTGAGCGCACCGATTACACCTCGGCAGGGATTAATCGCAGAACTAGCCTTTCGCGGCCACCTTGGCGCCGATCTGTGTCGTATGGCGTCCCTGAAAAGTCGCGATACCGAGTTCATTCGCCGATGGCTGCCGCTCTCCTTGAGAATTGGTGATGGTTGAGGAACCATAGGGTGAGCCTCCGGTTATTTCACTCATGAGCAACAACCCCTGCGCCGCGTAAGGCACGCCGACGACGACCATGCCTTGGTGGAAAAGAAAGGTCATCATGCTCAGCAGCGTAGTCTCCTGGCCGCCATGTTGGCTGGCCGAGGAAGTGAAGACGCCACCGACTTTTCCCACGAGTGCACCTGAACTCCAGAGCGGACCGGTGTTGTCGAAGAAGGTCTGCATCTGGGCGGTAGCACTGCCGAAACGGGTTCCGCTTCCGAAGAGGATCACATCGGCTTCATTCAACGTGCGAGGATTGGCGATGGGCACATGGGCGAATGCCTTCTTCGCTTCGGTGGCACCCATTTTGGCGATGACGTCCTGCGGCAGGGTTTCTGCGACCTGCAGCAGTTCGACTTCGGCGCCAGGCACTTCTCGTGCGCCGGCTGCGACGGCTTCCGCCAGGCGGAAGACGTGACCGTATAAGCTATAGAAAATAACTTTTACTTTAACGTTCATGAAAGGATCCGCTTTTGAGGTGTTGGGGGTAAATGACCGATGCGTGGGTCAACAGAGGAAAGGGTTTTCTGTCAGCCGGAGAGTGATGGGTTTGTAGCGTTCAAGCAAACTGTGTCGGCGCTTTTCCTCGGCGGGAGTGCGCTGTCTAATTTTGACCGATCAGTTCGAACGGACTTCGCCGTCTCAGCGGCGTGTCCCGCAGATCAGGAGTTTCATCGACCACGAAGCCCGGGACGTCCGTGGATTTCGAAGAGAACGCATCGCGCTCCCGGTCGTAGATCGAGCCGCAAGGGGCGTCGGAAAAACGCCGGCTTGGGACCGGCGTTTCGTTATTCGATTAGTCCCTGAAGGAGGCGCCAGCGATGCTGGGTAATAGGCTGATGGTCTCCGTGACATTGTCCGTCATTTCCCTAGACC
>JAEUIL010000938.1 GCA_016794255.1 Planctomycetaceae bacterium
GTTGCCTCGAGCCAAGATTCTGCACCCGTATCCCAATGACCGCTTCTACGCCAAACACCCGAAGTAAGAGCCGTATGCGGTAATGCTGCACGTACGGATCTGTGCGGGGGGGCCGGGGAAACCCGGTCCCCTACCGCGACCTCTGCAACTTCTAAACCGCGAACAGAACAACAGCATCAACGACGGGTGGCTTGAGTACTTGGAACGCTTGACGTCCCTGAAAACGCTCCGCATAAGACGAACTGCGATTACGCCTGAAGGAATCGCAATTTTTAAGCGTGATCTACCCAATTGCGAAATTATCGATCAGTAGATTCGCCCGTCATCAATTCGTTGGACACGCGTCTCCCGTGTCTTGAGTCGCCAGGGTCTCATTGCCGTTGGCCCCTCCCCTGAACAAACTGCGGAGAGCGTGTCGCCACTACAATTTTCATCACATTAATCTCTTGTCACAAGCTCCCGACCAACCTTGCGAAAGATTGACGGCCCCCGACTCACAGCCGATATTGCTTCGGCCGGTAGGTCGCGCCGATCATCATGACGTGCAACCGACGTTGCCGGTTTCACCTGATCGAAAGTTCCGCGATATCCGACACCCAACCACCGCCAGGAACCATGCACAAACTTGATCTACGAGGTCGTTTGTTTCATTTAATAGCGACACGTATTATCCTCGCAGCCTGGGCTGGCGGGTCGATTTCGCTCAGCGGCTTCGTGTGCTTTGCGGAACCCAGTGGGAGACCCAACGTCGTTTTGATCTTCGCCGACGATAAGTATGCATGATCGTGCAAAGGTTCGTCAGAATCGCTCCATACAGCGAGATTTTGCCGTAAAAGATTGTTGTCGAATTGTCGGCGATTGCTCGCAATATCGCCCAATTGAGGAGGATTAACTACACATTGCTACAGACTCAATTGATTCCATTTCCGCAGTTTCGGACTGAAGAACGCGATTGCGTGCGACGTGACGCGACTCGTTCCCTGATGATTCTTGCCTCCGATCGGATACTGTTGATTACGATCAAACCAAAGCATGATTTCCGTCCGGCTGGCATCGTTGTTGCCCCGTGCCATTGTACGAAACAGCGGTGTTCTTCTGGCGTCGACAAGCCTCTGATTTCGAGTCCACGGTCGCGATTTCATAACACACGAATTCACAATGACTTACTGCGAGGCAGCAAGTCGGCTTACACCGGGGCTTGCCTGAATGGCTGACACCGTGTGTAAGTGGATGGCACTGCTTGGCCAAAAGCGGAGCGGCATGAGTCAGCGCGAAAGTCAGAGCCGCAGTTGAAGCGAGTTCGGTGGCTGGCGAACGCGCTGCGGGGGTGCAAAAATGAAGTCATCTTCGTTGGCTTCAACATCTTGCGAGAATTGCTGCCGTGTCGCTGTTCACTTCCCTGCTCTTGGTCATCGCTGGCTCGACGCAACGGGAACTGGCGCGGCAAGTCCGCTACTTGAAGATCGAGAACGATATGCTGCGAAGCAAGCTGCCGACGCGGATCACGATCACTGCCAAGGAACGACAACGGTTGGTCAAGTTTGGTGCGAAGCTCGGCAAAGCGTTGCGGCAGTTGGTCAGCATCGTCACACCCGAGACGTTCCTGCGCTGGGTTCGCGACGAGAAGAAAACGGGGAAACGAAAGGCGAAAGCTGCGAATCGCGGCCGACCGCGCACCAAGGAGGAACTGCGAGCGTTGGTCATCAAACTCGCCAAGGAGAACACCTGGGGCTACTTGCGAATCGTTGGCGAGTTGAAGAAACTCGGCATTTATTCGCTGAAGAAAAGCACCGTCCGCAATATCTTGAAAGCGGAAGGGCTTGATCCCTGTCCCAAGCGGAGCGGCGCGACGTGGGACGAGTTCATCACGCGGCATGCAGTGAGTTTGTGGCAGGCTGACTTCTTTACCCAGTAGGTGCTCACGACCAAGGGGATTCGCGAAGCGCTCGTGCTCGTGTTTCTGAATGTCGCTACCCGCCGGGTTGTGGCCTCGCCCGCTACGTTTCACCCAGATGCCGTCTGGGTCACGGAGTAGACCGCTGCGTTTGCGAAGCAAACGCGTTCCAACGGGTTGCGGATTCGTTACGTGCAACATGATCGCGATGGCAAGTACGGCGATGTGTTCGATGCGACGTTGAAAAAGGCGCGGGCCGAGGGGATCCCGAGTCCCGCCCGGTCGCCGAACACCCAGGCGTACGTCGAACGCTTCATTGGCTCGATTCGTGGCGAGTGTCTCAACCATTTTGTACTGTTCGGCCTCAAGCACTTGGATAGCGTTCTGGCTTTCCCATTATCTTACCGAACGCCCTCATCAAGGCGAAGACATTGGCAACGAGTTGCTTGTCACGCCTTCTGGAAAGAAGAAGCGATCGAAATCGGTGACCGATGAAACGCTGTCGTTGCGTGACATCCGCTGTCACCAACGGCTCGGCGGGCTGCTTAAGCACTACGAACGAGTCGCGGCGTAGCCCAGACCGGGTGAAGCTTGCCCAGCGGACGCGAGTTCGGATCGCACGCGGTCCGCGCCGGCAGAGCGCAATCGGCGTCATCATTGCTTGGTGACCGCCATTCTCGTCCTTCACCGTGTTGTTCAGCGGTTGCTGTGGCAACCGCCGCTCGCAAAATCCCCGATTCAACACCGACTTGAAACCACGCTCTCATTTTTACACCGGAAGCTAGTCCGGCTCGTCGCCAGGCATGAACGGCGGCTGCTTCGAACGCAGCGCTATCCGCGTATTGGCGATTCGACCAGTAATGACTCCGCAAGTAATGCCAGAGGTTCTCGATCGGGTTGAGTTTCGGCGAGTAGGGTGGCAGCTGAATCAGGCTCACGTTGGTCGGAACTTCGAGCCGTCCGCTGGTGTGATAGCCGGCCCCATCCCAGACTGAACCACTACCGGCTGGAAGCCTGTAGGTTTAAGCACAACGTGAGCCTCGGACTGAAGTCCTTAAGCTCACGGGCATAGCGAA
>JAEUIL010000940.1 GCA_016794255.1 Planctomycetaceae bacterium
GTACTCTTTGCCCGCGATCTGCGTGGTGTCGTTTGTCACCCGCTCGTGCACGGCAAAGAACGGATTGCCAAGCCCCGTCGCTTCGGTGAGCTTGAGGTTCTCTTTCAGACGGACATACTCGGGGAAGCAATCGAAACGATAAGTCTCCTCGGGCAGATCGAGGCCGTTCTTGGAGTCGTCGCCCAAGCGGTTGATCAGGTAGCGTTCGACGCCGTCGACCACCTCGCGGCAGGTTTCCATCTGCGACACGGCTTCCTCAGGGAATCGTGCGCCGAAACGTTCTTCGATCCCGGCGAGAATTTCCATCCGTTCGAGCGAGTCGAGTCCAAGCTCGGTGATGTTCGAATCCAGTGTGAGCCCCCGGGCTCGCTCCTTGGCCACACGACGCACTTCTTCGAGCACTTGCTCGGCGGTGTTCAACTTGCGACCCGAGCGACTCTTGCCCGCGGGCGGCTCGCTCGGTCCCTCGTCGCTCATCGACTTGAACATCGACACGCCCGTGGTCTTCTCGGGCGGCGGCGCGTCGTGACCCGAACTCGCGGATCCGTTCGTGTCCGACGCCGCACCCACGCTGCTGCCGATGGGAATCGTTTCCTCGACCGGCTCTTCGAGCGCTACGTTCGACGCATCGGCCAAGTCCCACGAGGCGACAACATCTAGCGAACCATCGAGGAACGCCCGGCGACACGCGTGACGCTGAATCTTCCCGCTCGACGTCTTGGGAATCGAGCCTTGTTTGACCAAGCGAATCGAGTCGATCTGCAATTCGTGCTCTCGGGCCACATCGCGGCGAATCGACTCGAAGACTGCGTCGAGATCACTGAGCTGATGCCGATCGGCTTCGAACACGATCGCCAACCGCGGCGCGTTCTCGACCTCGTAGGTGAACGCCGCGCCGTTGCCGGGACGCACGCCGGTGGTGCTGCGCTCGACGGTTAGTTCGATATCGTGCGGATAGTGGTTCAACCCGCGAATGATGATCAGGTCCTTCAACCGGCCCGCGATGAAGAGTTCTTCGCCTTGGAAGAAACCCAAGTCGCCGGTGCGCAGGAAGGGGCCGTCGCCCGTGTCTTTGATGCGAGCTTGGAACGTCGCCTGCGATTCCTCGGCACGATTCCAATATCCCTTGGCCACGCTCGGGCTTTGCACCCAAATCTCGCCAATCTCGCCGTCGGCACACTGCGTGAGCTGCTCGGGGCTGGCGATCACGATCCGCTCGCCGGGCAAGGTTTGACCCGAACCGACGAGACGTCGCACGCCTTTGTCTTGACTGTCGAGCGCAGGCGAAACGTCGCCGTTTTCGAGTGCTTTGGCGTCGAAAGCGCGAACCACCGGGGGCTCGTTCTTAAAACCGCCCGAGACCAGCAAAGTAGCCTCGGCCAAGCCATAGCATGGATAGAACGCCTCGCGGCGGAAACCGCACGGCTCGAAGGCCTGGCAAAACGCGTCAATCGTTTCGGCGCGGACCGGCTCGGCGCCGTTGAACGCCAATCGCCAGCTGCTCAAGTCGAGTTGTGCGCGTTGCTCGGGCGTGATTTTGCGCACACACAGGTCATAGGCAAAGTTCGGCCCGCCGCTGATCGTGGCTCGGTACTTGCTAATGGCCTGCAACCACCGCAATGGTCGTTGCAAGAACGACACCGGCGACATGGCGACGTTGGGCCGACCGATGAACAACGGCTGCAAAATGCCGCCGATCAGACCCATGTCGTGGTAGCTGGGCAACCAGAAGACGCAACTGCTCGAGCGGGTCACTTCAAACGCACTGCCGATGAAATGGCAGTTGGCGATGATATTGCCATGCGTGAGCATTACGCCCTTGGGCGTACCGGTCGAGCCCGAGGTGTATTGTAAGAACGCGAGCGTGTCGTTCTCGATCTTGGGCCGCTTCCACTTCGTGCCGAGTTCGTTGGGAATCTCGTCGGCGGCGCAGAATTTGACGTGCTTCAGGTCAGGGGTCTGATCAATCGTCCCTTGAACGCGTTCGAGCACCTGCCGCGTCGTCAAAGCCACGGCGGCGTTGCAGTCGTTGACGATGCCCTCGATGCGATCGAGCGAGCGGTTCATCCGCGGCGGATACGCCGGAACCGCGACCACGCCAGCGTACAGGCAGCCGAGAAACGCGGAGATGAAATCCAAACCGGCCGGAAAGAGCAGCAGCGCCCGCTCGCCTTGAAAGCCGTTGTCGATCAGCCATTGACCGATGGCCCGACAGCGCTCGTCGAGTTCGCCGTAGGTCCAACACAGTTCTTCGTTTTCGCCATCGACCAAAAACCGATACGCCAGCTCATCGCGCAGATGGTCCGCACGATGCATGACGGCATCGACAATCGTGGGTGGGCCGTAACCGGCGCCAAACAATAGCTCGCTTTGCACGAGTGATCTGACTCCCTTGGTAGACTGCCCGGATGTCCTTGTAAGGAACCACTCCACGGGCTCGAACGACCACCAGCCAATCCCTGGCAAGCACTTCGTTCTAGCGACTTAAGTCCGTTGCGGCAAGCGGTTACGGCTTTAACGAACAGGCCGGTCGCCGGGGTCTTGCCATGTCTGTTATCGGCCAAACTCGCGTCAGCCATCGCAGACATTCGCCGCGATGCCGGTCGGGAATCCGTGCGACTCGACTCCGATCAAACAACGCACTCCACCCATTTGACGCAATTTGAAATGACGATTCGATTTAGGGCGACAATCTAATCGTATCGCCGCCGTCAAATAACAACTACTCAAGTGGCATTTTGACCAGCCCTGGAAATTCGCACCACCCATATCAACTAGACCAGAAACCCAAATAGCCGCTGGCGAGATTCGAGGTCCAGCGGGGCAGCGTACTCGCTGATTTCGAAGACCTGGGCATACTCGACGGCCAACCCGCGCTCGGGTCCCAAGGCATCGACGAGGTCGGCCCGAAACAGTTCGGCCAGATTGCGGAACCGCTGTTGAACCCAAGCTCGGAGCCAGGCGCGACGTTCGCCGGGGTCCGTCGGCGGCGTCCCCATCTCGGGATGATTGAATGGCAACCACTCAAAGAGCTGCGACTCGTGGCAGGCCAACATGTCGACGACCTTTTCAAACTTCTCCGAGGCGTCGATCACGACATCGGCCTGCAGCTTGGTCGGCTTGGTGAATCGGTCGGGCAAATACGCGACGATCGGATCGCGGCGGAGGATCGGCACCTCGCGAACGATGTGCGGCACGGTGAGCATGTAGCTCGCGTCCTGCACAGCCTGCCCCACGGCGCGATGGTCGGGGTGATAGTCGTTCGGTCGATGCGTCAGCACCAAGTCGGGGGCGTAACTCCGGATCGCCGCGATGATCCGATGCCGCACTTCGAGCGTGGGGAGCAACTGTCCGTCGGGAAAGTCCCAAACCTCGGACTGAGCGCCGATCACCGCCGCCGCACGGGCCGCTTCGGCTCGCCGACGTTCGACCAACCGCGGGCCGGGTTCCAGGTGGTGCCCCCCTTCGCCATTGGTGACCGAGACCATCTTCACATCATGGCCATGACAGCGATAGAGCGCACACAAGCCGCCGCCCGCGAACTCGGCATCGTCGGGATGAGCGCCGAGGACCATCAGTTTGAGTTTTCGTTCCATGTCGATGCTCCGTCGCTGTTGACCGCCCCATGCTGCTCATGATTCTCGCGCAATCAAGCGCTCTTGCAAGGGTCACCCCACGCGGTTCCGCAGCCTTTTCGACGAGTGAAGTCCCACATTTCGGCGCAGAGTCCTATTGAGAACCTCGCGTCGGGCAGCTTACACTGATTACTCGTTAAGCCCTTCATTATCTTCCGAGCCCCGACCATGTCCGTGCCTGATCGCGGTTGCCGATCGTTTCGTCTGCAACAACCCACGCGGCGTGCTGCGCTGCAGGTCGGCGCTCTCGGCATGCTCGGGTTGTCGTTGCCGCAATTGCTCGCGGCCGAGGGTAAGAACGGTCGGCGCGCCCGGGCTCGGTCGGTGATCTTCTATCACCACTACGGTGCGCCGAGCCATATCGACACGTTCGACCCGAAGCCCGACGCTCCGCCCGAGATTCGTGGCGAGTTCGACACCATC
>JAEUIL010000014.1 GCA_016794255.1 Planctomycetaceae bacterium
ATCTTCGTTGCTCAAGCCGCCGGTTTTGTGCTTGGCGGTGGGGGCGAATTTGTGATTGCCGTGGGTGAGGATATCGCCTTGCTCGAACAGGCGATTCATGCCGTTGATCCCCTTGGGGTCCATGAGATACGTCGTGTCCCAACCGCCCGAGGCGTTGAACACGATGTAGTAAGGACCCGCATAGGGCTCGTTGCTATCCGACTTGTCGGCGGCGCGCGACGCCTCGGGGCCTGTCCACGGCATCGTGACACCCAAGCCGGCCCAACCACATAAGCGGAGAAAATCGCGGCGGAGCAGATTACTCATAGAGAAACTCGTGACGACGCAAAAGGTAAGTGACGACCGCTCGCCAAGCGCGGATCGTGTAATGGATATCTTCCGGCGGCCGCGGGTCGGTCTGCCGGCAACTGTAGCGTTCTTGTTTTTCGAGCCCCTTAGTCTGCGAAGCTTCCTGCACGACGCCCGCGAAGAGAGCGAAGGTCCGCTGCACCTCGTCCGAGTCGACGGCGTCATTGCGTCCCAAAATGCGCTCGTGCAAATAGACGATCGCCCGACGGATCTGCTCGTCCCCCGCGCTCGACTCGCCCGGCACGACCGTGTGTTCGATCGTGGGAAACAATCGACGTTCGCTCAGGGGTCGGCCAAAGTCACGGCCCACCTGTTTGCACGCGACATCGTTCGACATGATCCGCTGAATGGCACCCATCGCCCCGCTCGGATCGGTGGCGCGTTCGGTGACTTCTTTCGAGTCGATGCCGCCGTAGAGCATCGCGAGCTGATCGGTCAGCCGTCCCCAACGCTCGCCAAAGATCGCCTGCGTCTTGCGTTCGATCTGCTCCGGTGCCAGCATCCGCACGATACCCACGTCGTCGAACTCGGCCTGCCGACAGGGCTCATTCACGACCGACTGCAAACCATCGGCGCGATAAAAGTCGGACTGCACCCAATCTTTGAACACACTCTTGAGATTGAAATTCTCGTTGGCAAAGCGAACGGCGATGCGCTCGATCTCGCTACGTTGTTCGCGATAGGCTCGCTGCTTGGCGGCAAACAGCGGATCGTCGATCGCCTTGGGGGGCAGCAGCACTTTGCGACCAGTGAGAATGTAGTAGACGTGCTCGACCATGGTCGTGGCAAAACGCGGATCTTTCGCCGTTCGCTCGCCGAGCCATTGCAAAGCCCGCCAGCGTTCTTCGTCGGGGAGATCTTCGCCCTCGAAACCGGCGGAGAACATGTCCTTGTACCAACCCTCTTTGCGACGCCCGTAGACGCCCTCGAACTTGTAGTAATCCTGAAACAGGCCCGCGATGGGGTCGATGGTCTTATGACAGACGACGCACTCAGCGGCTTGCATCGTGGGGTTTTCGTACTTGGCGGTGACTGCTGCGGCGTCCGAGACCCGCGCGGCCAACTCGAGCACGTCGATGCCGAGGAAGTGCTGGAAATACATCCGCGCTCGCAACCGATTGCGATTCGTTTCGGTCGTCGGATAGCGCCGCAGATAGTGGAACATGCCGAGCATGCCCGCGTGCGGATAAAAGCCCGTGGCCGACTCTTGATTGTCTCGCTTATCGCGTCCCACGAGCGCCTTGAGCTTCACCGGGACATACTCGAACGGATCGTCCGGGTTCTTGAACTTGTCTTTTAACTCGTCATAGACGCCATATCCCCGGGCCGAATACGGCGTGACCATGATGTAATCGGCCGTGACGATCTCGGTGAACGGATGATCGTTACGCACGATGTGCTCTATGAGTTTCATCGGCTCGCCGAGCAACGCCGCGCGATAATCATTGGCCAGCTTGTAGCCTGCGTTACGACGGTCCTTTTCGTCCTTGATGTGACTGAGGTCGTGCTTCTGATACCACAGGCGCGTGGTGCTGAAATGATCGTACGATAGGACCGAGGCATCAGCGTTGCCATCGACGCCCAGCGTCAGAAAGATGTCGTTAAAGCCCTCGCGTAGTCGGTCGTAAAAGGCGTCTTCCTTTAGGATGCCGTCAAGCACATCGGCGATCGCTTTGCGGCCGCCGCTTTGCACGGCTGACAGTTCCGCCGACGTCGGCAACCGCCCCACGAGCGACAAACTGGCGCGACGCAACAAGCGGCGATCATCGAGCATCACCACGCCCTCGAAAAACGGCGGGGCGTTTTTGTCGGCTGCGAGTACGCTGGCGGCCGAGGCCGTCGATGTCGGGGCGTTGGTGCGGCGCACGAACTCGGCGAGCACGCGATAACCGGCCGAGTCGGCGGGCAACACATCCTTACCACCGTGATCGAGTTGGCCGACCACTTTGAGCAGCATCCGCGATTGATCGGCTTCCTTGACCTTCGCCAGCCGGGCAAATGCTTCCCGATTGTGTCGCATGGCTGCCTCGCGGGCAGCACCCTGTTGACGCATCGGGTCTTGCAGCACGAACGCGCTATCTTCGGCGTCGCCGCCCGACTTGTGACACGTGAGGCACGACTGAGCGCCGATTTTGGCCCAGACTTCGTCGACAAAAAAGTTATCGACCGGTGCCAAACAACTGACCATCGCTGGCGACTTCGCCTCGTCAGCGACCGCGACGCCAACCAGGGTCGCATTCCACAAAGACGAAAGGATCGCGAGACGTCCGCAAACTGTCATAAGACACGGTCTCAGCAGAAAAAATGCTACTTTCCCGATGTTCCAATCGGCGAAAGTTTATGTTATCTGACCATGCAAGGAATGTCTACGAAGATCGATTCACGATCGAGACGCCGTTTCGTGAGGGGTGTCATCTACATCTTCAGGGACGTGCGTTTCACCGGGAAACATGCCCATGCGACGTGGGCATGGCACGCGATTCATTACAATCGGATCGCCACTCAACTCACTGCTTGCGATAGACCACGCCTTGGTCGACTTCGACGAAGCCAAGCTTCTGGTACATCGCGAGCGCGGCGGTGTTGCGCTGCATGGTCTGCACTTCGACAAGCGACATCCCCTGGGCCAGCAGATGCTTGAACGCCTCGCCGATGATGAACGTCGCCAAACCTTGCCGCTGGCGATCTTCAACCACCGCCAGATCGACGAGTCCCGCGGCATGAACGCCCCAGTTCGCGGCGAGTGGCGTCATGCTCCAACTGGTCGCATGCGCGAGTTGTCGACCATCCGTGCGATCAAGCAGCTCGAAACTCGTGCGACAGTACGGAGCGTAGAGACACGCCTGCCACCAGTTCGGCGGCGGAGCATCTTCGCGAATCGCCAGCGTGGTCGAGCGCCGGATTTGCATCTGCTTGCGATCGACCACCGCGCGAAAGCGTTTCAGATCGAGATGCAGCACCGAACAACGGTCGACTTCGCGGTAGTCTCGCGATGTGAACAGCTGTTGAGCCTGCGGCGTCGAGTTGAGCACGCCCGCCATTTCGCTGCCGCCATAAAGTCCCAGATAGAACGCATTCATCGGCCGCATCGCGCCGGCGTAGAGCACCGTCGCCCCACGCGATCGCAGGTACGCCTCGCTAAACGTGAGCAGTTGTTTGGCGATCCCCTGTCGCTGATAGTTCGCCCGGACCATGACGAGCGCCGTACAACCGAACGTGTAGATCAGACTTTGCTCGTCGTCACTGGCGCCAAACGCGGCATGAGCAAAACCCACTGGCTTGTCACCGTCGACCGCGACAATGAACCCTTCGCGATCAAAGTAGGGTTTGGCCAGCACATGGTGCTCGAACAACTCGAGCGACATCGGTTGAGCCAGACCGCGCTCGGGCGGTTGCGAACGCCAGATCTCGACCAGATGCGGCGGGTCGGTGTTGAGAAAGGGACGATAGTGAATCAAGGCCGACGATCCGCGGAGAGTTGGCGAGCGATCGCTACTAGGGTAATTCTACCAAAACGTGGTCGCCGTCAACGCGCGTGTTGAAACGAGGGTGAACGAGCTTGGCCGAGAGCTGATGCTGGCCCGTGGTGACATCGAACTGCCAGCCATGCCAGGGGCAGGTGACGATGTGGCCAGTGACGCACCCCTTGGCAAGCGGGCCGCCTTGGTGGGGGCAAACGCCATCGAGCGCGTAAAAGCTGCCATCAATGTTAAAGAGCGCCACGAGCCGGTCTTCGGCGACGCATTCCAGACCGCTGCCGGGAGGGCAGTCAGCAACCTTGGCGATCTCGACCCAACGCGACACAGCAGTTCCTCATCAAGCGGCGGCGTAAACGCGATACGCGGCAGAATAGCGTTTTGCCCGCTCTTAGCCAACGCGTAACGCCCGCTTCACCCGCGCGGACGGGCGAGTTCGTACAACAAAATGCCTGCCAGCGACTTGGCGTCTTGAATGCGTCCGTCCTTGGCCATGGACACCGCCTCGTGCCAGGGAACGACCAGATTCTCGATCTCTTCGCCCGCGTCCATATTCGTGGGGCCCGGCTTCAGGCCCGTGGCGACGTACAAATGCATGCGCTCGTTCAGGATGCCGGGCGACATGTAGAACGTATGCAACTTGTCGATCCGCTCGGCTCGG
>JAEUIL010000016.1 GCA_016794255.1 Planctomycetaceae bacterium
CGGAGCGCCGAGTTTGATCCACTGTTTCAAAGCCGCAATTTCATCCGCGGCCAGCTTACCGTTGGGGGGCATCTGCAGCGCACCGTCATACTCGATCGCTTCGACGAACAGACTCTTTTCGTCGTTGCCCAACCGAATCGATGCCCCGCTCTCGCCGCCAGCCAGTAACGCTTCGCGGCTGTCGAGGCTCAGGCCCCCTTTTTTCTGACCGCGTCCGTGACACGCATAGCAATGCTGTACCAACAGCGGACGAATCTTGCGCTCGAAGAACTCTTCGCCTGGCTCCTCGGCGGCGTGAATACGACCCGCGATCCCGAGTGCGTTAGCCGAGAGCAGGCAGACTATCAGCATCCATCGCAGGCAGAAAGCAACCATGGAATCACTCAACCATCGACTGGCGGGAACCGAGCCGCTGAATTCGCGTGGCGAACTCAACCGATCGGCAGGGCTTTGGGGGGGCGGGCGGGAATGCGATGCTAGCCGAACTGCTCAGCCGCGGGGGTCGCGGACCAGTCCGGCACATCGATCATCCAGCATTGATGATAGCTGGAACGCCCCAAATTCTCAATTCCGAGTCGAACTGATCCTAGCAGCCAACCATGGGCCAGCCCGCCGATTCCGCCGTCCGTTACTTTTGCAGCAACTTTGCGTCGCCCGGCTCGAATTCCTCGGGCTGGGGCGATTCGGCGGTCAGACGCTGCCAACTCGCGCCATTCTCGCGGAATCGCTGCCAATCGCCCACCTGATACGCGATCGCCAGATGGGGCGTATCAATCGCCTTCTTCGCATGCCGCGCTTGCACCGCCGCCTCGGTCAAGCCGGTGGTCAGCAGGGTCCGTTCGAGCGGATACGGCTCTTGACCCGTGGTGAACAAGTGTTGGATCGCATGCGACAAGGCTTTGAACAGACACCGGTTCCCCCACGGGCCGTTGAAGTGGGCCAACGCTTGGGGTTTCGCCGCGCCTTTCAGACGGCACGCAAAATTCCAACGGCTTGAGTTGCCGCCGGGTTGAGAAAAATGTGAAGGCGCTCCACCGACGGCAAAGACCGTCGCTCGCAGCCCATCGCGATACTCGACCGCGATCGCATGTTTGATCTTGCTCGGGTCATCCTTACCTTGAATGGCATTCGGGCGAATGCTGCGACTGGGGCGCTGTTGGCGACTCACCGCGACATCACGCTCGGCCTGCATTGCCGCGTCGAACAGGTCCACCGACCAACGGCCGGCTTTCTTTGCCGCCTCGAGTGCGTCCCCTTCAAAAAACTCGATCCGTTTGACGCCGCTCTCGCCGCTGCGGCGACTTTCGACAATCGCTTGCAATACTTCAAACGCATGAAAGTCGTACGACTCCAGGCCGCCACCGTGAATTGAAACGGCTTCTTCGATCTCGGCTCCCGCGGGAAGCTCCCAGCCGGGCAACCGCTGAGCGAGTGGCACGCTGCTACCGGCTTGAAACGGCATCTTGTGCGCCCGCGCGGTGTCGAACATCTCGCGCGCCCAGTCCCAACGATACGAGAGATGCTTGTCGTTGAACAACGGCACGAATCGTCCGGCCCGCTCCATCGTGCGTACGCATTGATCGAAAAACGGCTTGCGGGGATACAGATGCTGGCCCATTTCGTTGTACGGATAGTCACCGTGCTCGCCGATCAGCAACACCGCATCCACCGCCAGCGACTTGCCCCCGACGCACAACGCTTCGTCGATCGTCTTATAGAGTGGAATCTTGAACCGCTGCGAGACACCTCGGGCCATGTCGTCTTTCGGAAACTGATCGGCATAGAACGACACCACATCGCAGCCGGGATCGACGAGTTCCCCGCGAAACAGATAGGGCTGAAAAAAATTCTCCAGGATGTTGTAGGCATGCGAACGGAACCGCAGCTCGGTGAACACGGCAGCCACGCGGGGTCGCGCTTTCGCCGGAGCGGCAGCGACGGATCGCGTCAACATCGCCGCCGAGGCAGCGCCCGCGGCCAACAGCCATTCACGCCGTGACGATTCGAGGAGCGGTTTCATAGAGATGCTTGATTGTTGCGAGGAACTTTGACATCTTGTGGCGCTATCGTGATCGATCGCCCTAGCCATTGCAACAACTATAGAATCGGAGTTCCTCATGACGCCGCAGCAGATCGCCGAGAGCGTGGGAGTCAAATTCGAGAAGGTCGCCCCGGGGTATCTCAACCTCTGCGTTCGCACGGGCAATTTGCTCATCACCTCGGGCCATGTCAGCGACATGAAGGGGAAGCTCGGCGCGGGCGTGACCGTCGAACAAGGTCAGGCGGCCGCGCGTGAGTGTGCGATCAAGATTCTGCGCTCGGTGTGGGACGCCCATGGCACGCTCGACAACCTGCGCTGCCTGAAAGTCCTCGGCTGCGTCAACTCGACGCTGGAATTCACCGATCAGCACCTGGTCATCAACGGCTTTTCTGACGTGATTCACCAAGTGTTTGGCAAGCAAACGCACGGCTTTCATGCGCGGAGTGCGTTGGGCTTCGCGGCGTTGCCGACCAACGCGGCCGTCGAAGTCGAAGCGATCTTCGAGATTATGGAGTAAGCGATGGCGGTGGGCGCTCGATTACTTTTCGTGATCGAGCGCCTTCTTCAGCTTCTTCAACGCCAGCTGCATCCGGGTCAACACGGTGCCCAGGGGCAACTTGAGCGCGGTGGCGATCTCGGCGAACGTGCGATTCTCGTAGATCCGGAGTCGCACGACCTGGCGTTGCTCGGCGGGCAGTTGTTCGATAGCCTGCCGCACGCCGACGACCGTTTCCCAG
>JAEUIL010000020.1 GCA_016794255.1 Planctomycetaceae bacterium
GTCGAATCGATCTATTCTTGCAACGCAAACCGCGCCCGACCAGGGGGGCGACTGAATCAGGTTGCCGTCACGACATGAAAGAGCGGGAGACGTAAATCTCCCGATGACTGGGCTCACGAGTAAGTTCGCCCATGCCAGATGGGTTTCGTCATTGAAGAGGCGGCGCATCCGCGGCCTGACGACCCCCGCTCGTTGAACGCGTTGCTGAAATGCACGTCTTGGTTGCGTCATAACCGGCGGCGAGCCTACAATTTAGGCTTGTTCGTCGATCCACGTTTGGGGCACCCACCGGACCACTACGCACGTGTCACGCCTCGCTTTTGTCGTACTTCTACTCGCCTGCGCGCAGGTTGCTACCGCGCAAGACTCGGCCAGCTCGTTCGCCTCGGCGGTCAAGCCGCTCATCGAGGCTCATTGCGTCGATTGTCACGGGCCCGACTTGGTCAAAGCCGAGTTGCGGCTCGATACGCTCTCGCAAAACCTGCACGAGCCCGCGACCCTCGCAGCTTGGGTCAAGGTTCACGACAAGCTCGTGGCGGGCGAGATGCCGCCGCGCGATAGTGACCGTCCCCCCACGGCCATGCTCAACGGAGCGATCACCTGGCTGCGGCAGCATTTGCAGACCGCCTCGCTCGAGCAACAGCAGAAGTCGGGCCGCGTCGTGCTGCGTCGCTTGAACGGCACCGAGTACGAGAACACGATCCGCGATCTGCTCGGGCTGCCCGACTTGAAGTTGAAAGAGATGTTGCCCGACGACAACTCGGCGGCCGGGTTCGACAACGTCAGCGCGGTGCTCGATGTCTCGGCCACGCATCAGTTGCTCTATCAAGAGGCGGCCGAGAAAGCGATCCTCGCCGCGATACCCGCTCATCCGATCATCCCGTTCAGCGACACGCGTACCGGTCGGGTCATGACCCAAAAGGGGCCGAACTTCCAACAGGCGCTCACGCGCAGCTGCCGGCTCGAAGGCGACTCGCTGATCTTCTATAGCAAGCTGCCACGCTACGGATTGTGCAGCACGCCCAGCGTTCCCACGGCAGGCCGGTACCGCGTGCGGATTTCGATCGGCGCGGTGGGCGAAGGGGTGAAGTTTGTCCCCGCGGCGTTTCTGACCGTCGAGCAGAGCGGGCGAGAAGATCCCGTGGTGCGTGAGTTCCGCGACATTCCGGTCGGCAAACCGCAGGTGATCGAGATCGAATTTGATCTCAAGCGTCGGCAGGCGTTTGTGATCAACATGCTCAGCACCTGGGACATTCGCGCGTTCAAGAAGCCGATCGAAGAGTACACCGGCCCGGGCTTGATCGTCGATTGGATCAAGATCGAAGGGCCGATCGACTCGTTTCCGCCGGTGAGTTACGAGCGCGTGTTTAGTGGTGTGCCGCTCAAGGCGCGTTCGGTGGTGAATGCCGAGGCACAGGGCAAAAAGCCACCGACAATCGCCGAAAACCGCACCGAGCAAAACTGGCTGTTCGACCCGCTCATGCCCAGCTCGAACCAGCCGAAGGCAGATGCCGAGCGGTTGATTCGCAGTTTCGTGCAACGGGCCTTCCGTCGACCGGTGAGCGACGAGCTGCAACGTCATTTCGTCGACGGTGTCCATCGCAAGTTGGACGCCAAGGAGTCGTTCCTCGACGCGATGCTCTACGGCTACAAAGCGATCCTGTCGTCGCCGCACTTTTTGTTGTTCATGGAACCCGGCACCGCGACGGTCAACGCCCAGGAAGAATTGGCTTCGACGCAGCTCGATGACTTTGCGCTGGCCAATCGGCTGTCGTATTTCTTGTGGTCGACGCTGCCCGACGAGACGCTGCTCGCCATCGCGGCCCGGGGCGAGCTGCGCAAGCCTGACGTCTTGCGCGAACAAATCGAGCGGTTGCTCGGCGATCCGCGGGCACAACGGTTCACCGAGAATTTCACCGGCCAGTGGCTCGACCTGCGCAAGATCGCGGCGACGATTCCCGACCCGCATCTGTACGGCGATTTCGATGGCACGTTGCTCTGGGCCATGCCGCGCGAAACGTGGTCGTTCTTCAACGAAATTCTCCGCCACGATCGTAGCTTGCTCGAATTTGTCGACTCGGATTGGACGATGCTCAACGAGCGGCTCGCGCGGCACTACGGCATTCCGGATGTCGTCGGCAACGAGCTGCGCAAAGTATCGCTCCCAGCCGACTCACATCGCGGTGGCGTGATCACGCAGGCCAGCGTGCTCAAGGTGACGGCCGACGGTACGCAAACGTCGCCGGTACTTCGCGGCAAATGGGTCTTGGAGCGGATCATCGGCAAGCCGCCGTCGCCGCCTCCGCCCGATGTGCCCGCGATCGAGCCCGACATTCGCGGCGCGACCACGATTCGTCAGCAGCTCGACAAGCACCGCACGATCGCCGTGTGCGCGTCGTGTCACGTGCATATCGATCCACCCGGTTTCGCGCTCGAGTCGTTCGATCCGATCGGCGGCTACCGCGAGTTCTATCGTGCCTCGGCCCGCACGCCCGGCGGAATTGTGATGCTGCCGAACTACACCGGCCGAGCGTTTTATCGTGGGCTGGATGTCGAACTGGGCGGCGAGACGCACGACGGCAAGAAGTTTCAGAACATCGAGGAATACAAGCAGATTCTGCTCGCCGATCCCGACCAGTTGGCGCGCAATTTGACCGAGAAGCTGCTGATCTACGCGACCGGAGCCGATATCCAGTTTGCGGACCGCGCGGTGGTGGAAGAAATCGTCAACAATATCCGCACCAAGAACTATGGCCTTCGCACGTTGGTGCATGAGGTGGTGCAGAGTCGGGTGTTCTTGAACAAGTAAGCACTCATTCACGATTGGACCTGATGCTATGTCACTCAAGCGTTTAAACCGCCGCACGTTGCTTCGCACCTCGGGCATTGCCATCGCGCTGCCGTTTCTCGACGCGATGCTGCCCAACACGGCTCGCGCGGCCAAGGAAGTCGCCAAGCAGCCCAAACGCATGGTGCTCGTCGGTCGGCCGTTGGGGATGTACGCTCCGTTCTTTTTTCCCGAGCAGACGGGCCGCGACTATGAACCGAGCCGTTACTTGAAAGTGATCGCCGAGCATCGTCGGCACTTCACGGTCTTCTCGGGCATGTCGCATCATTACGCCGCCGGTCACTTTGCCGAGGTCGGGCTGTTCACGGGCACCCGCACTGAAAACATTCGCGCCAACGACATTCGCAACACGATCTCGCTCGATCAAGAGGTCGCGTCGCGGATCGGCTCGCAAACTCGGTTCGCCTCGCTGGTCCTCGGCGGTGGCGATGTTTGTTGGAATCGTCGCGGCGTGCGAGTCCCTTCGCAACCTCGCGCCACGGCCGTGTTCAAGCAACTGTTTGTGCGTGGCACGCCCGAGGAAGAAGCGCGCGAAATGAAACGCGTGCAGGACGGGCAAAGCATTCTCGACGAAGTCCGCGGTCAAATTCACTCGATCAACAACCAGTTGGGCAAGACCGACCGGCAACGGCTCGAGTTGTATCTGTCGTCGGTTCGCGAAGCCGAGCAGCGTTTGCAGCAGGATGAGTTGTGGAGCAAGACGCCCAAGCCGAAGGTCGACGTGCCAACGCCGACGGCCGACTTCAGCGGCGTGCAATTGTTGCAACGCTCGCGGCAATGGTACGACATTGTGCATCTGGCGCTGCAGACCGACTCGACGCGCGTGATCTCGCTGTGGTTGTCGTCACAAGAGCGGCCCGAGATCGATGGCGTCACGCTCGCGCATCACGACGCTTCGCATCACGGCCAAGAGCCGAGCAAGCTCGAACAGCTTGCCCTGATCGAGCAGGCCGAGTTGCAGGTGTTCGGCGAGTTCCTCGCCAAGTTGCGGCAGAGCAGCGAAGGGGAAAGCAACCTGCTCGACCGCACGTCGATTTTTTACGCCAGCAACCTGGGCAACTCGTCATCGCACGACAACACGAATCTGCCGATCTTGTTGGCCGGCGGCGGCTACAAGCATCAAGGGCACATCGCATACGATCGCAAGCACAACATGCTCGCCTCGAACTTGTTTGTGCGGATGATGCAGCAGCTTGATCTTGAAGTCGACAACTTTGGCGCGAGTAGCGGCGTGATCAGCGAGGTGTGATCGATCGCAAGTCGGGACTCGTTCCATCTCATAAGCAAAGGAGCCGCCTCATGCGTTGCCGATCTTGGTTGCTGTTGACGATGGTGGTTGGCTGGTTGGCCGGGATGAGCACGGTTGAGGCGCGAGATTATTTTGTCAGCGCCACCGGCAATGACGCGAGCAACGGTCAGGGGCGCGACACGGCCTTCGCCACGATCCAGAAAGGGGTGAACGCCTTGGCCCCCGGCGATACGTTGCAGATCGGCCCCGGGGAGTATCGTGAGTTCGTCGAGCGCGAGAAGTTTGGCGACCCCGCTCGACCGACCACGATTCGAGCCGAGATTCCCGGGACAGTCTTACTGCGCGGCGATGTGCCGATAACCGGATTTCGCCCGGCGAAGGACTCGCGGTTTACGTATGTCTGTGATCTGGCCGTCACCGGTGCCGTGCAGACGGTCAATGAACTCGACACGCGTCGCATTCTCACTCGCAAGCCGAGCTTGGCCGAGCTGACGTTTACCTCGGGCGTTTTTTATCACGATCGCGATGCCGGCCAGCTCTATCTCACGGCCTCGGAATGGGAACCTGCCGAGACGCACCGCTATACCGCGACGGTGATCGCCGCTCATGGGCTCAGCTTCCGCGAATGTGCAGGCGTGGTCATCGAAGGGCTCCACGTCACCGGCTTCAACTCGGCAACTCCGTTTCAACCGCTTGAGGCGGGCGGCGGCGCGTTCGGCATCTACCTGACACGCTGCAAGGCGTGCGTCGTGCGCGATTGCCAAGCGTATCTCAACGGCTGTGGCATCGGCGTGAATACGCATATTTCGCGGCCCGATCGAGCGGGCGATCCGCAAGCGACCGGCGACAATGTCGTCGAGCGATGTGTCGCTTGGGGGAATGCTTCGCCGAATGCGATCGGCAACCTGGGCGGCATCACGCTGCTCGAACCGCGTCGCGATGCGATCCGTGATTGCGTCGCTTATCTGAATGTGGGTTACGGCGTGAATATCTACGGCGGTTTGGCGGCGGCGGAAGACCCGATCAACCGCAGCTTCATGACCGGCAATCTCGCCTGGGGTAACACCGAGGGAGACATCAAGATCAAGACCGGCGGCGATTACCGTCACAAGGCCGAGCGCAATGTCGCCGGCAAGTCCAGCATCGCCCGGCGCGAGAGTGTCAGCCAATCGCTGTTTCTCGAAGAGTCGACACCCGTCGCGGCCGACACTATTGTGCTCGTCGACGAGCGCGATCTCGATCGGCAACGCGAGTTCGCTGATCCCGACAATCGCGATTATCGCTTGCAAGCGACGTCGCGCTTTCGCGCTGCGACGCCCGCTGACACCGATCGTGGGCCATTTCGGTTTGACGCATCCCTTCGCTACGTGAAGCCGGACGGCGACGATGCGGCCGATGGCTTGTCCGTGGCCAAGGCGTGGCGCACGTTGGCACATGCCGTGAACAAGTTGCGACCGGGCGAGACGCTTTACCTCGAGCCGGGCGAGTATCAGGCCCCGGACTGCCGCTTGACCGGGACCGCCGAGCAGCCGATCACCATTCGCGGTCGAGGCCACAAATTGCCGACAATCCAAGGCGTTTTTCGACTGTCGTCCGCCGCGCATGTGAATCTAGAGCGGTTAGCGTTTGACCAGGAAGTCGCACTCGGCGACGGAGGAAACGTCACGTTCCACAACTGTCAGCTACGGTCGCTCGCCGCCTCGAGCGTGGCAGCGCTGCGCGTGACGCAATGCACGTTCCGTGACTTCCCGCAGTTTGCGTTGGGATTGCAGCAGTGTACGAGCGTCTTTCTACAGGCAAATCATTTCGACAATCGTGCAGGCGTCGGCGTGCAGATCGATTCTCGCGCTGCGCTGTTGTATGCCGATCACAACCATTACGCGCGCCCGGCGCACGCTTGGCAGATCGCGCAACAGCCGCCGGCAGCGTCGCCGTATGACGCACATGAGCGGCCGATCGTGGCCATCGATTCCAAAACCGCACAGCCCCCGCGGGTGCTCGTTGCACCGACGGTACATTCCGTCAGTGCGCGGACCGCCAATCTCGAATGGATGACCAGCGTGCCGACGACCTGTGTGGTCGCCTGGGGACCCACGCCCGAGTGCAGCAACCGCCAGTCGTTCGATGTGGTTCGCTTCGGGAACTTTAGTCTCACCGGGTTGAAGCCCGCGACGACGTATTACTTCCGACTGGTCTCGCTGCGCCAGCCCGAGCAAGGGTCAGCCGAGAAGAGTGTCGACATGACTCCGGTCGCGTTCACCACGGCGGCCGACGATCCGGCACCGCAAACGTACTTCGTAGCAAATGACGGCAGCGACAGCGCCGACGGTCTTGCGCGAAGTCGCGCGTTTCGCACGATTCAGCATGCCGCCAACCGGGTGCGCGTGGGAGACACCGTGTTGATCGCCGGTGGCATGTATGCCGAGTGCGTCCGGATTCGTGTCAGTGGCGATCGTGGGGCACCGATCACGTTTCGCTGTGTTCCCGGCGAGAAGGTGGTCCTCACCGGCAGCGAGGGGGCGATCCATCAAGGCTTCGTCGTCGCGGGCAAGAGTCATCTGCGGTTCGACGGTCTGTATTTCACCCAGCACGATCGGGTCCGTCCGCCGCGTGACTTTTATTGGAATCCCGAACGGCCCGGCGATTTCAATCTGTACCTGGGCCAAGACATTGCGATCACGCGCTGTTTTACCGACGCGTTGGGCGAGGTCTCGACGCCGCTCGTGCTCGGTTGGTTGATCGACCAATTGAGCATTCGCAACTGCGTGATTACGCGCAAGATGTGCGGCGTGGACTTGTACGACTGTCCCGACGTGGCGATCGAGCACAACGTGTTCGCGTCGCCGCAGATCTCGGCGTTCGATCTGCAGAACCGGGACTACATTCTCAAGGAGAAATATAGCCTGCAGGGTATCGTGGCCTACAACATCATCACCGACAATCTGTACAAGAAGGCCAGCTTGAATATCGGTTTCTTCAGTCACTCGAACAATGCCGTGCGCTGGCACGACAACGGCATTCACATGCGAGATTTTCGCGTCGGCGTCAATCAATTGTCGGTGGCCGAGTTTAAGAGTCGCTACGAACCGACGGGCATGGTGTTCACCGACCCCAAGTTCGCGGGCGTGCAACCCAAGGTGACCGCCATCGAGCGATCGCTCGCGACGGCTGCGACCGACGACCCGAGCATCGCCGGCTACGTGACCAAGATCCGCGAGCATCAGGCGCTTCATCAGCGCTGGCCCGATTGGTGGTTTCCGCAGGACTTGATCTGGGACGCGAAGCAGCAGATCCGGCACGATTTCGACACGTTTTTCACCACCGATCCGGTGCTCATCGAGCGCGGCATCGGGCTCGAGCGCGCGGCGTTTGCCGACTTCCGCTTCGGCGCGGATAAGCCATAGGCGTCACGCGGACCTCAGACAAAGATCGTAGACAAAATGGCTGGACCAGCCGCTCGCGAGAACGTGGGTTACGATCATGGTTTCCCATTTCGCAGAGCCACACACGAGGACTGGTCCAGTGCACGACAAATTACGTT